>NZ_JALDXU010000095.1:0-12547 GCF_032154715.1 Citricoccus sp.
CCCCCCCCCCACTCAGTGTGCCTGCGCAGGCGGCTCCTCTGATGCAGCGCCGGGCTGCGCAGGATTGGAGTGGGCCCGGGGACCACTCAGTCCTAGGGTCGGTTTCATGAACCAGACCAGTACGGGCATCGGCTCGAACATCTACGTCAACCTGCCCATCCAGGACGTGGCGGCGGCGAGGACGTTCTGGACCGCAGTGGGGGTCCGCATCTCGGAGGACTACTCCGATGAGAACGCCCTCTCGCTCTCCTTCAGCCCGCACGTCACCGTGATGCTGCTGACCCGGGACTTCTACGCCAGCTTCCTCAATGGCAAGCCGGTGGCAGACACCCAGGCCGCCAACGGAGCGATCGTCGCGCTGGACGCCGCGGCCCGGGAGAACGTGGACCCCTTCGTGGATGCCGCCCTGGCCGCCGGGGCCACCGAGGTTCCGCCCAGCGACCCGAACCCCGCGCAGGAGATGGTGGATGCCGGCCTGATGTACGGACGCACCTTCACGGACCCGGACGGCCACCAGTGGGAGGTCCTCTGGATGTCCTCGGAGATGCCGGCCGGCTGAACGCCGGACCCTCCCGGGCTAGGGCCGGAGCACGTGACATGCTGACAGCAACCGTGGCCCGCGGCCACACTAGGTCCGTGAAAGACCAGCACGGAGAGCACGAGGCCGCGGCGCAGCGGGCCGCCCGGTTCATTGCCACCCATGCCACCGAGCCCGTCACCGTCGCGGACATGGCCGATGCCGCCGGCTACAGCCAATTCCATTTCACCCGGATGTTCGCCCAGCAGCTGCGCGTCACCCCCAATCGTTTCCTCGCCGGAGTCCGGTTCCACCGGGCCAAGGAACTGCTCCTGTCGGAGGACCATTCCGTGGTGGACGTCTGCCACGAGGTGGGGTTCTCCTCCCCCGGAACGTTCACCCGCCGCTTCCGTGACGCGGTCGGTGTGGCCCCCTCGGAACTGCGCCGCCTCGCCGATGCCCTCACCACCACCACACTGGCCCCGTTCGCCGTCCTCCCGCCCGGCATCACGGAGGCCGACCTGGCCCAAGGGGCACCGAACCCCGCCACCGGCCAGCTCGGCACCGTCCACGGCACCGTCCGCCTGCCACCCCACCTGCGCGGCGGCCCGGGCCTGGAGGCGTTGGTCTGGATCGGCTTCTACCCGGCACCCTCCCCCGCCGGGCTGCCGGTGACCGGTGTCCTCCGCCTCGGCGAGGGCTCGTTCCGCTTGCCCCTGATCGCCTCCGCACCGTGGCTGCTGGCCACGGCCGTGCCGGCCACCGCGGAACCGGTGGAGCACCTGGCCAACCCGCGCCCCGCCGTCGGTATCCATCCCCAGCCGCTCACGGCCTCCGCCAGGGTCGAGCTGAGCCTGAACGTCGCGGCTCCGTGGCAGTTCCCCATGCTCAGCGCGCTGCCGTCACTGATGCCCCGGTACCGCTCACCCGCCTGAACCTTTCCAGCCCGGGGACCATCCAGCCCCCACCCTGCACCATGACCAGGAGTCCGCCATGACCGAGAACACCAGCCCCGCCGCCAGTACCGCTCACACCGGCTTCACCGCCGGATCCCCCGTCTGGGTGGACCTCGGTGTCCCGGACCTCGCCGCCGTCCAGGGCTTCTATCAGTCCCTGTTCGGCTGGGAGTTCGAGGACATGGGCCCGGATTTCGGGAACTATCACATGATCACCCACCACGGCGCCTCGGTGGGAGGCGCCATGTCCCAGATGGAGTCCGAGGCCGAGCAGCCGGCCGCGTGGACCGTCTACCTCAAGAGCGATGACATCGAGAAGTCGCTGACGGACACCGCCGCGGCGGGCGGCAACGTGATCGTGCCCGCCATGCCGATGCCCGGACTCGGCTCGATGGGTGTGGTGATCACGCCCGGCGGGGAGGGCATGGGCATCTGGCAGGCGGACGGTTTCGAGGGCTTCGTCCTGGACGGCACCGTCGGCGCCCCGGTCTGGTTCGAGGTCATGAGCTTCGACTACGAGGCCGATGCCGAGTACTACCGCACCGTCTGGGGATGGGAGCCGACCCTGCTGGGAGACGACGGCCGGGAGGCCGGCGCGGAGACGGAGGCCGGTCCGAGCGAGCCTTCAGACGGGACCGAAGAGACCGGCGACGGTGCTGAGGGCGGGCGTTATGCCAACAACCACCCGGGTGAGGCCGCGACCGCCGGACTGTGCGATGCCCCGCGCGCTTGGTTCCCCGAGGGCACCGACTCCTACTGGCGCCCCTACTTCATCGTCGAGAACGCCGACGCCGCCGCGGACCTGGTCCGCGCCCACGGTGGGACCGTGCTGGACGGCCCGATGGACACCCCCTTCGGCCGCCTGGCCACCGTGGCCGATCCGGCCGGGGCCACGTTCCAGATCTCGGAGCTGCCGGCCGGATAACGGGCTCAGGTGGGCGGCAGCGTGCTGGACATCGTGTCCGGCGCGGCCGCCGCGATCTGCCGCAACCGCTCGGTGTAACCGGACCACCAGTCCCCCGCCGCACCGTCCCCCTCGCCGGGGAGGTTGGAGTTGCCCGGCGCCAGGCCGGCGGCACCGTCGAGCAGTTCCCGCACGATGTCCACGTGCCCCAGGTGCCGCTGGTACTCGGCCACCATGTGCACCAGCAGCCGGCCGAGGGTGACCGTTCCGTTCGTCCACCACGGCACGGTCCCGACGGCGGCCAGGTCCGTTCCGGCGATCGCCGCATCTGAGGCTGTGGCGCAGCGGTCCGCGAGCGCGAAGATCCACGCCACCGATTCCTCGGCCGTGGCGTACATGTCCGCGTTGGGCTCGGCGCCGTCCTCGAACCAGGGCATCTCGATCCCCGAGGGCCGGCCGAAGCAGTCGGTGAAGTACTCGACCTCCACGGAGGAGACGTGCTTGAGGACACCCAGCAGGTTCGTGCCCGTGGGGGTCATCGGAGTGCGGAGTTGCCGTTCCGTGAGCCCCTCGAGTTTCCAGCGCAGGTTCCACCGGGCGTTCCTCAGATACCAGTGCAGGACGGCCTTGGTCCCCCCGTCGGCGTCCGTGCCGGTGGGCGCGGCGGCGCGTCAGTCATGGAGGACATGGTCCCACCTGCCGGGAGATCGGGCCAGTACCGCGAACCAGTACCCCGGATCGGTACACTCGGGACTTCGCCCATCCCGCCGTCCGCGGCCCGCAGCGACCCACGGAGTCCCACCGCCTCATGTCCAGTTCCGAGCACACCCCCGCGTCCGAGGCCGTACCCGCCACCGCCCGCACCACCGCATCCACCGCCGCAGCGGCCACACCCACAGGCGCACCCACAGACCCACCCGCGGCAGTAGCGGGGTCGGGGAGCACCCCTGCCGCCGCACCGACTGTCCCGGCCGAGCGGCCGACGTCGCTGCTGGGGAACCTCGTCCGCGGGGCGCTGATCGGAGCGGTGGAGACCGTGCCGGGTGTCTCCGGGGGCACCGTGGCACTGGTGGTGGGCATCTATCACCAGATCATCGACTCCGCGGCGCACCTGATCTCGGCGGTCCGCCGGCTCATCACCGGACCGGACCGCGCCGCCGGGATGCGGGAGCACCTGGCGCTGGTGCACTGGAAGGTCGTCCTGCCCGTGGCCCTAGGCATGCTGCTCGCGGTGTTCACGGCGGCCGGTCCCATGGCCGATGCCATGGAGAACCACCCGGTGCAGATGCGGGCCCTGTTCTTCGGCATGGTCCTGGCCTCCGTGGCCGTGCCGGTGCGGATGATGCTCCAGGGGCTGGCCACCGAGCGGTTCAGGGCTGTGGCGTCCGGCCGGGATCCCGCTGCGGTCCGGCTGCGCGCCGGCCACGTGATCGCCGGAATCGGGGCCGCGGTGGCCACGTTCCTCCTCGTCTCCCTGCCGCCGGCCTCCGTGGAGGCCCACCCGCTCGTCCTGGTGCCGGCGGCCATGGTGGCGGTGTCCGCGCTCGTGCTGCCCGGGCTCTCCGGCTCGTTCCTGCTGCTGACCTTCGGCCTCTATGAGCCGACCCTGCGCGCCGTGGACGAGCTCGACCTCGCCTACCTGGGGGTCTTCGCCCTCGGCATGGTGCTGGGCCTGGTCCTGGTGGTGAAGCTGCTGAAGTGGCTCCTGGACCACCGGCACACGATCACCCTGGCCGTCCTGAGCGGTGTCATGGTCGGCGGTCTGCGGACCCTGTGGCCCTGGCAGGACGAGAGCCGGGCACTGCACGCCCCCGGCGAGGGCGCGGGCCTGGTGCTGCTGCTGTTCCTGGCCGGCTTCGCGGTGGTCGCCCTCCTGCTCCTGGTGGACGCGCGGATGCAGAAGCGATTCCTGCGCGAGCACGGCCGGCACGGCCAGGCCGACGTGGGGACGGCAGGAGTCTGAGCAGAACGGACTGACAGGAGCGGGCGGTTCAGTACCGGTTCTGTACCGGCTCAGAAGGGGCGGCGGCGCGCCAGCTCCGGGAAGACGGCCCGCAGCAGTGGCGCGATGCCGTGCCCGGCCGGGGCTACCGGGCCGGCCGGGTCCATCCAGACCAGTTCCTCGATCTCGGCGGTGGCCTCCGGGACCTCGTTGCGAGCCAGGGGACGAAGGAGGACGAAGACCTCCGAGTGCAGCTGGTGACCGTTCTCATTGGCGGCCGGGGTGTCCCAGGCACCGATGTGCTCCAGGTCCTCCGGGGGCACGGCCAGGCCGGTCTCCTCCGCCAGCTCGCGGATCGCGGTGTCCAAGGGGCTCTCGTCGTCCTGGTGTTTGCCACCGGGGAACATGAACATGGTGGTGCCGGCCTTGCGCACCGTCAGCACCCTGCCGTCCGGACGGTACAGCACGACCGCGGCAACCTCGATCGGCTGGGTGGTGCTGACTCCGTCCGGTCCTCTGTTCTCCATTGATTCATCTTCTCGCGACTCCGCCGGTTTGGTCGTACGCGCCACCGGAGGGCGTGTTGTACCGAGCGGTAGCGATGCGAGCGGCTACCCGGCCGGCAGGTGCACCGTGCCCTGGACCACGGTGACGCACTCGCCGCCCACCCAGATGGTGTCCGGATCCTGCGGGTCCCGGTCCAGGTGCACCCGGCCGGAACGGCCCAGGGCGGTTCCCTGTGAGGCGAGGTAGTTCCCGGGCATCCGGCCCGTGCCCATGAGCCATTGGGCCAGGCCGGCGTTCAGGCTGCCGGTGACCGGGTCCTCGGGGCCTCCGAGGCTCGGGACGAAGGCCCGGACCTCGACGTCGGCCGGGCCGGCCGCCGACGGCCCCACGAGACCGATATCCGAGGTGATCGCGCCGTTCACCCGAGCACGCAGGACCGTCTCGGCGTCCCGGAGCAACAGGCCCATCCAGCCGGGGCCGTTGTCCACCCAGGCCGCGTCCACCAGATCTGCAGACTCCAGCCCCACCTCCGCCAGCGCCCGATCCACCTCGGCACCGTCGACCGGACCGGAGCGCACCAGGGGCGGGGCGGCGAAGGCGAGCCGGCCGGCGTCGTGGTCCTGCCGGAGCGTGATCAGTCCGGCGGCGCACTCCTGGACCACCGTTCCGGTGGAGGCCGGACGTCCACCGGCGGCCAGCCAGGCGTGTGCCGAGCCGAGGGTCGGATGGCCGGCGAAGGGCAGCTCGCCGTCGGGCGTGAAGATCCGCAGGCGGTAGTCGGCGGCGGGATCCGTGGGAGTCAGCAGGAAGGTGGTCTCGGACAGGTTGGTCCAGCGGGCGAAGGCCGCCATCTCCGCCTCGTCGATCCGGTCCGCCCCGTGCACCACCGCCACCGGGTTGCCCGCGAGGGGCTGGGCGGAGAACACGTTGACCTGGGAGAACGGATGCGCGGACAGAGGGGTCGACGGCCGGGAATCCGGCTTCGGGGACAGAACCATGGGCCGAGTGTAGTGGCCTAGGGTGGGAACGTGAACGCGACCTGGGACCTCATCCACACCGAGCGGGCGGCCCTCGCGGACGACCTGGCCGGGCTCGACGACGAGCAGTGGCATCAGCAGTCCCTGTCCACGGCGTGGACGGTGGAGGAGGTCGTGGCGCACCTGACCGCCGGCGCCTCGACGGGCTTCTGGGCCTGGATCCGGAGCATCGTCGGTGCCCGTTTCAAACCTGACCTGCACAACCAGCGCCGGCTGGAGGAACGGCTCGGCGCCACCCCCGCAGAAACCCTCGAGCAGTTCCGCCAGACCATCGACTCGACCGTCTCCCCCACCGGGACCCTGCCGGCCTGGCTCGGCGAGGTGGTCATCCACGGTGAGGACATCCGGGTGCCCCTGGGGCTGCGCCGCGCCTATTCGGACGAGGTACTGGTGACCCTGCTGGACTTCTTCGAGTCCTCGAACTTCACGGTCCCGTCCAAGGCCCGCGCCCGGGGGCTGACGCTCGTGGCCACGGATGTGCACCACTGGGTCGGCACCGGCCCCGAGGTCAGGGGCACCGCGCTCGACCTGATCCTCGCCCTGGCCGGCCGGCCGGTGCCCGCCGAGCGTTTCACGGGCTCGGGGGCCTACGACTTCGACGCCCGCGGCCACGAACCGTCCCAGCGCCGGTAGTCCGGTTCAGGCGTCCGAGACGGTGAAGCGGGTGTTGTGGTGGGCCGGTTTCTGCACCTCGTCCAGGATCGCCACGGCCATGGTGCCGGCCGTGGTGTGGGAGGTGCCGTCGGCGGCCGTCAGCAGGGCATCGGTGCCGAGCTGCGGCGTGGTGGCCTCGCCCGGGGAGAACGTCATCTGCGGGGAGATGCCCACCCAATCAGCGGTGTCCACGGTCCGCAGGTACTCCAGTTGCTCCAGCGCCGCCTCCGGGATGCTGATCCAGGCCTCCGCGCCCGGAGCCTGCCGGATGCCCTCGATCGCCAGGGCACCGGTCTCCGGGTCGGTGAGGGATCCGGCGCCGAGGATGAACACGAGCCGCGGTGAGGACTCTTCCGTGGCCGGGGCGGCCTCCACCAGTTGCCGCACCAGCTCGTTGTGGGTCCGGGCCCGGTCTGGTGTGGTGCCGAACGCATCGACGATGGCCTCGAAACCGGCCAGATCCTCTGCCGTCAAGGCGAAGGCGTCCTTCTCCACCACCGCGGCGTCCGCTCCCAGGACCTCCCTCGCCTTGGCGGCGTCGCGGACGATGGCGACGGCGTCCTCGCCGCGGCGCACCGCCTCCCGGTAGATCTCCTGGCCGGCCATGCCGGTGGCGCCGATGATTCCGATTTTCATGTCCCGCTCCTGGTCGTTCTGGTGGGTGCTGCTGGAATGGTGGGTCGATCACCAGGGCAACGCCCCGGACCCCGCGGCCATTCCCGCACCACGTCGGGGCTTGAGCCCCGGGTGCCACACCATCAGCCCAGGGCCAGTGATCCCGCGATGAAGACCATGACCGAGCCGACCACGATGTCCACGATCTTCCACGTCCGCGGCGTGTCCAGCAGGGGCGCGAGCGCCCGGACTCCCAGGCCCAGCACCAGGAACCAGAGGGCCGAGCCGGTCAACGCACCGCCGGCGAACACCCACTTCTCCGCCCCGTAGGAGTTGGCGAGGGTGCCGAGCATGACCACGGTGTCCAGGATGGCGTGCGGGTTCAGCACGGACACGGACAGGGCGGTCAGCACCACGGTCAGCACCGGCGTGAGGGCCCGCTGGGGGCGCGTGCCCCGGTGCAGCCGCACGGACAGCTTCTTCGGGTCCGAGACCACCGCCATCGTTCCCGTGGACGGGCCCGTTGCCTGCGGGCCTCGAGCCTCAGCACCGGCCGCGGAGGAGGTCCCGACGCCGGCTGCGGCGCCCACCAGCACCGGCCCGCCCCGGTCTTCTGGAGCCTCGGCACCCGGGTGCGTGCCGTCGTCGGGCTCCACGGCCATGGACCGCCGGGAACCGAACGCCGAGCGGAAGGAGGAGAACGCGAACCAGAGCAGGTAGGCGACCCCGCCCCACTTGAGCACCTCGAGCAGCCACGGCGCGCTCTCGGTGATCACGCCGACGCCGGCCGTCCCGGCCGTGATCAGCACGACATCGCCGACCAGGCAGACGGCGAGCGCCACGAACAGGCGGTCACGGCGGATGGCCTGGCGCATGATGAACAGGCTCTGGGCACCGATGGCCACAATGAGGGCGAGGCAGGTCAGCAGACCAGTCAGGAAGATCGTCACGGAGCCACGCTAGGGCGGGCCAAGAATCCGTTCCACCTACATATCCTTCAGGGTATTAAGCTTTACTTCATGAACACCGATCACCTGCGGGCTCTCGCCGCCGCCGTGGACGAGGGAACCTTCGACGCCGCCGCCGCGCTCCTGCGGATCTCCGGATCGGCCTTCTCCCAGCGCATCAAGGCCTTGGAGAAGGACGCCGGCCAGGTCCTGCTGACGCGCACCGTCCCGGTGGGCACCACGGCCGCCGGCGACCGGATGCTGCGCCTCGCCCGGCAGGTGGCGGTGCTGGAGGATGAGACGAGGCGCTCCCTCGGCCAGGGCACAGGCGGACGCACGGTGCTGTCCGTGGCGGTCAACGCCGACTCGATGGCGACCTGGTTCGTGGAGGTGCTGCGCCAGGCCGCCACCTGGGACGACGCCGTGCTGCAGCTGCACCTCGAGGACCAGGAGCACACGCACGAGCTGTTGCGCTCCGGCACGGTCATCGCGGCCATCACGGAGGACCCCGCCCCCGTCTCGGGCTGCCTCTCCATGGAGCTGGGTGCCATGGACTACCACGCGGTGGCGGCATCCGCCCTGCTGGACCGGTACCGCCGCGAGGACGGGTCCGTGGACTTCGATGCCGTTCCCGTGCAGGAGTTCGGCACCCGGGACAGTCTGCAGCGCAGCCGGCTGGCCGCCTGGCGCGCCGACCAGGCCAGCCGAGGATCCTCCGGGGCCGGAGGAGGAGCACGCAGCAGGGGCACGGGCGGCGATGGGAGGGGAGGCGATGGGCTGGTCGAGGCCGGGCCCCCGCGTCATCAGGTCCCCACCGTCGGTGGGTTCAACGCCGCCGTGGCCGCGGGACTGGGCTGGGGCATGATCCCTGCTGGACAGCTGCCGGAGGGAGTCCTGGAGGGCACCCACGCGGACCTGGTGGCCATCCCCGAGCTGGGCCAGTCACGGGTGGCCCTGCACTGGCAGCGCTGGTCCGCCGGGACCGAGGCGCTGGACCGGCTCACGGCCGCGGTGCAGCAGGCGGCACGCCACATGGCGTGAGTGCACGGTGGACGCGGCATGATCCGTCAGCACCCGCCGGAAGTAGTCGTCCCCCGCCAGCCAAGGAAGGCTTGACCCCACGGGCGACTCGTCCTCTGATGTAGTGACCGGGAAAATTCGCCGGGAACCCGTGGCCGACATCCGGTCCTGATGCCCGAAGCCGGCCCCAGAGAAGGAGGATCACCATGATCCGCATGTTGCTTCAGGCCGCCATCAACGTGGTGATGGCAGCCGTGGGCCTGCTGGTGGCCGGGGCCGTGATCGAGGGCGTCACCCTGAATGCCGTCGGCTTCGTGGCCGCCGTCCTGGTCTTCGTGGTGGCCCAGGCGATCCTCGGCCCCTTCGTGTTCAACCTGGCGCGACAGTATGCTTCGGCCATCCTGGGTGGGATCGGGATCGTCTCAACCTTCCTGGCCTTGTGGATCGCCACCCTGATCCCCGACGGGCTGTCCATCGAGGGCGTCTCGGCCTGGGTCCTGGCCCCACTCCTGGTCTGGGTCATCACCGCCCTGGGCATGTGGCTGCTCGGGTTCCTCGTGCTCAAGCGCTGGTGGGACAAGCGCGCCGAGCAGAAGACGATTCGCCGCGCGGTCGCCTGACCTTCGGCCGGCGGTGCGCAACATGGCCTGAACGCTCGAGGCGATGGTGTGGACTGGGGACTCCGCCCGGCCCTCGGGCCGGGCGGGGCCTCCCTCTCTGACGCCAGATCCCACCTGTGAAGGACTCCCCATGCCCCCGACCGTCCGGTCCTCACCCGCCCGCGTGCTCCTGCTGGGCTTCGGCGCCATCGGCCGCCACGTCGCCACCCTGCTGGCACCGGAGCGGGACGCCGGCCTGCTCCAGCTGCGGGCGGCCGAGCGCGATGTGGCCGCTCATGGCCACCGGAGTGTCCCGGGAGTGGAGCTGGTCACCACCGGCCTGGACACCGACTGCCCCACCTGGCCCGAGGCGTTGGCGGAGGCCGACCTGGTGGTGGAGTGCGCCGGCGTCACCGCCGCGGGCGAGTACGGCCCCGAGATCATCGCCGCGGGGACCGACCTGGTGCTGACCAGCGTCGGAGCCCTCGCCGATCCGGACCTGGCACGGACGCTGCTGGCCGGCCCCGGGCGGCTCTGGGTCACCAACGGTGCCATCGGCGGCTTCGATGTTCTCGCCGCGGCAGCCGATGCCGACGGGCTGGACTCCGTCCGCATCCGCACCTCCAAACTCCCCACCTCCCTGCTCCGGCCGTGGATGGCCCCGGACGAGGTGGAGCGGCTGCGCGCCCTGCGCCCCGAGGACGGTCACACGACGGTGTTCTCCGGCGGTCCCGCGGAGGCCATCGAGCGGTTCCCGGCCAACGTCAACGTCGCCGTCGGGCTCGCGTGGGCCACGCGCGGGCGGGCGGCGGCCGGCGTCGGGGTTGGCTGTGTTGACGGGCCGGAGGATGCGGCGCTGCTGCGACGGTCCCTGGAACGCGTTCAGGTGGAACTCGTGGCCGATGCGGCCGCCGTGCGCAGCCGTCACGAGATCCTGGCCGCCGGGCCCGCCGGGCGGATCGAGCTCGCCTTCGAGTCGGCGCCCAGCCCGGAGAACCCCAAGACCTCCGGCATGACGGCCCTCTCGGTGACCCGCACGATCCGTGAGGCCCTCGCCCGCCGCGGTTAGGGGATGCGGGAGTCCGCCGGGATCGCGTACTCGGTGCCCGTCGCGGTGCGCTCCAGCAGGGAGGCGTCCACGAGGTGACGCCGCAGCATCGCCACGTCCGGGTGGAACACGTGCAGCCGCTGGTTCAGCTGCGCCTCCGTGAGGACCTCGTCCGGGCCCAGGGCGTGATCGCGCACCCACCGCAGCACCTCGGTACGCTCGGCTGACGAGGCGGGTATCGCGTCGATCCGCGGCCCACGTCCGGCCACCAGGAACTTCCCGACGCCGGCCCTTGCCTCCCGCTGTCCGCCGCGGGCGCTCACGGTGAGGGGCGCCCGCAGGGCGTTGCCGTCCACGGTGACGGAGCCGATGTCATCCTCCGTCAGGATGCCGAGCTTCAGCCAGCCCTCCACGGACTTCTGCTCCTTGGTGGTCAGGTCCCCGCGGGCCACGGGGTCGAGGGTGCCGAGGGCGGCCCGGGCGAAGACGGCGCGGGCGGCCTCGTTGCCGAGCGCGGCGAGGATCGGCTTCCAGTCGGGGGCGGCGTCAGAGGGGTGCGGGGACGGGGCGGCGGGAGTGTTGGCTGGATCACTCATGAGTCCAGTATTGCCCAAGGCCGGGACAACAGACAGGGCCTTCCATGCTTGCCCCTGTCTTCCCCGTCCGGCACAGTGCAAGGAAAGGACCTCATGCCGCCCGCACCCCGAAGGGACCCCACCCATGGACCGTGAGACGGACCTGGATCCGGACGCCCAGCCGATGCCATTCCATGATGACAGGGCGGTCAGCGGCCTGTGCACCGGGCCGGCCACCGATCCGCAGACCGGTCCGGGCGCCGATGCCGCGGTCCGGGAGTTCGAGCAGCAGCTGCGGGGTGAGGTGCACACCTCATCGCTGCGGCGGGCCCTCTACTCCTCGGACGCCTCCAACTACCGGATCGCGCCACGGGTGGTGGTCTGCCCCCTGGACGAGGCCGACGTCGTGACCGCCGTCCGGATCGCGGCCCGGCACGGGCTGCCCGTGACCGTGCGGGGCGGGGGCACCTCCATCGCGGGCAATGCCGTCGGCCCCGGGCTGGTCCTGGATGTGGGGAAGCATCTGCATCGGATCGTGGGGATCGACGCTCAGGCCCGCTCCGCCGTCGTGCAACCGGGGGTGGTGCTGACTGACCTGCAGGCCGCCGCGGCGCCACACGGACTGCGGTTCGGGCCGGATCCGTCCTCGGCGAGCCGCTGCACCATCGGCGGGATGATCGGCAACAACGCGTGTGGCCCCCACGGACTCGCCTACGGGCGGACCGCGGACAATGTCCGCCGCCTGCGCTGGCTGCTGCCGAACGGGCGGATCCTGGACGTGGTGCCGGGGCGTGATGCGGTGGAGCAGGTGCCCGGGCTGGAATCCTTCATCCAGCAGCATCTCGAGCTGCTGCGCACCGAGCTGGGCCGGTTCAACCGCCAGATCTCCGGCTACAGCCTCGAGCACCTGTTGCCGGAGAACGGCCGCAACCTGGCCGCGGCGCTCGCCGGGACGGAGGGCACGTGCGGGGTGCTGCTCGAGGCGGAGGTGGAACTGGTGCCCCGGGCCCCGGCGCCCGCGCTGGCGGTGATCGGCTACCCGGACATGCCCGCGGCGGCCGACGACGTCCCCTCCCTGCTGCCCCATCGGCCGCTGGCGCTGGAGGGCCTGTCCGGCGAGATGGTCGAGGTGGTGCGGCGGTCCCCCGGCGGTGACGACGTGCCGGAGCTGCCGGCCGGCGGTGGCTGGCTGATGGTCGAGGTCGGCGGGGCGGACACGGCCGCGG
>NZ_JALDXU010000096.1:0-12528 GCF_032154715.1 Citricoccus sp.
TTGCTGTCTCGGGAGCAGGGCAAGCCGCTCAACGGGCCGAATGCCCGCTTCGAGGTCGGGGCCTGCGCGTCCTGGCTGCGGGCCAACGCCGCCTTCGAACTCGAGCCCGAGGTGCTCGTGGACGACGAGTCCGGCCAGGCGGTCCTGGAGTACGTGCCGGTGGGAGTGGTCGGGGCGATCGGGCCGTGGAACTGGCCGATGATGATCTCGATCTGGCAGATCGCGCCGTCCCTGCGGATGGGCAACACCGTGGTCCTCAAGCCCTCCGAGTACACCCCGCTGTCCGTGATGGCGCTCGGGGCCGTGTTGAACCAGGTGCTGCCGGCCGGGGTGCTGCAGGTGGTCCCCGGTGGCGGCGAGCTCGGTGCCGCACTGACGGCCCACGCCGGGGTGGACAAGCTGATGTTCACCGGGTCCACCTCCACCGGCCAGGCGATCATGCGCTCCGCCGCGGACACGCTCAAGCGGCTGACCCTGGAGCTGGGCGGCAACGATGCCGGCATCGTGCTGCCGGACGCCGACCCCGAGGCGATCGCCGAAGGCGTCTTCTGGGGGGCCTTCATCAACACCGGACAGACCTGCGCGGCGCTGAAGCGCCTCTATGTGCACGAATCCCAGTACGACCAGATGTGCGAGGCGCTGGTGGATGTGGCCAAGAAGATGCCGATGGGCGTCGGGCTTCAGGAGGAGAACGTCCTCGGGCCGCTGCAGAACCGGCAGCAGTTCGACATCGTCTCCGGACTGGTCGAGGAGGCCCGGTCCGCCGGCGCCCGGATCCTCACCGGTGGCGACCCGCAGCAGGACCAGCCCGGATACTTCTACCCGACCACCCTCGTGGCGGACGTGGACAACGACAACCCGTTGGTGGCCCAGGAGCAGTTCGGTCCGGCACTGCCGATCGTCAAGTACACCACCCTGGATGAGGTCATCGGCTGGGCCAACGGCCTCGAGGTGGGGCTGGGCTCCTCGGTGTGGGGCACTGACCTGGAGGAGGCCCGGGCGGTGGCGGCACGGCTGGAGGCCGGCACCACGTGGATCAACAAGCACGGGGCCGTGGACCCACGGGTGCCCTTCGGTGGCGTCAAGAAGTCCGGCTACGGGCTCGAGTTCGGCGTCGAGGGCCTGAAGTCGGTGGCGCTGCCCAAGGTCACCAGCTGGTGACCGAAGCCTGACCCCGGGTGCGGGCCGGCGTCGGGCCCGGCCCGGGGTTACCTCTTGCGGTACAGCGCCTTGCGCTGGAACCGGGGCTCCGAGGTGACCAGCATGCCGAGGTTGCGGAAGATGTCCTCGTCCACGGTGCCCAGGATGGTGGTGGTGTGGACGTCGCAGCCGGTCAGGTTGCGCAGCTGTGCCAGCGCCGCCCGCGCGTTCGGATCCGAGGCTGCGGAGACGGAGAGGGCGATCAGCACCTCGTCCGTGTGCAGGCGCGGATTCCTCGAGCCCAGGTGCTCGGTCTTGAGCGTCTGGATCGGCTCGATCGCGGCGGGGGAGAGCAGGTGGACGCTGTCCTCGATCCCGGCGAGGTGCTTCAGCGCGTTCAGCAGCATGGCCGCCGAACAGCCCAGCAGACCAGAGGTCTTGCCGGTGACGATGGTCCCGTCGGCCAGTTCGAGAGCGGAGCCGGGAGCGTCGGTGGCCTCCTCGATCGCCAGGGCGGGGGCGACGACGGCGCGGTCCTCGGTGCCGCAGCCGGCCCGGGACATCACCAGGGCCACACGTTCGGAGATGTCCGCCTCGCGGTCGTTGCTGCGTTCGTCCACCAGCGCCTTGTAGTAGCGGCGCACGATCTCCTGGCGGGAGGCCTCGCGGCACACCGCATCGTCCACGATGCAGCTGCCGGCCAGGTTCACACCCATGTCCGTGGGGGAGGCGTACGGGGAGGAGCCGGTGAGCTTCTCCAACAGGGCCGTCAGGAGGGGGAAGACCTCCACGTCCCGGTTGTAGCTGGTGACCTGCTCACCATAGGCAGCGAGGTGGAACGGGTCGATCAGATTGATGTCATCCAGGTCCGCGGTGGCGGCCTCGTAGGCGAGGTTCACCGGGTGGTCCAGGGGCAGGTTCCAGATGGGGAACGTCTCGAACTTGGCATATCCGGACGAGGTGCCCCGCGCGTGATCGTGGTACACCTGCGAGAGGCACGTGGCGAGTTTGCCGGAGCCGGGTCCGGGCGCGGTGACCACCACGACGTCCCGGGTGGTCTCGGAGTAGTCGTTCAGCCCGAAGCCCTCCTCGGAGACGATCCGCCTGGTGTCCTGTGGGTAGCCCGGGATCACGCGGTGACGGGCGACCGTCAGCCCCAGCCGCTCGAGGCGCTCACTGAAGGCCTGCGCCATCTGGTTGGCGTCCTCCAGCTGGGTCAGCACCACGTGCTGCACCAGGAAGCCGCGTTCGCGGAACACGTCGATCAGCCGGAGGACATCCTCCTCATAGGGGATCCCCAGGTCAGCCCGGACCTTCTGGCGTTCCAGATCCTTGGCATTGAGGCAGATGAGGATCTCGAGCTCGTCCTTGATCCGCTCCAGCATGGCGATCTTGTTGTCCGGGGTGAAGCCGGGCATCACGCGGGAGGCATGGTGATCGTCGAAGAGCTTCCCGCCCATCTCCAGGTACAGCTTGCCGCCGATCTGCTGGCGGCGCTCCTCGATGTGGCGGGACTGCAGCTCGATGTAGCGCTCCCGGTCGAAGCCCGTCCGGTGTCCCGGCAGGCCATTCGGCGCTGCGGACGAGGCGGCCCCGGCCAGCCCCTCAGTGCCGCCGGGCGCGGAGGCCGAGGGCGTGCTCTGCGGGGGAGATCCAGGGGTATCGGGAGCTGACGGAGAGGAGGGGGAGATCGACGAGGCCACGACGTCAAGCTAGCATCCGGGCCGGGAGTCCGCCGGGCTACGCGCCCTGCGGCCGGTCGATGGCCAGGACCTCGCCGAGGGTGCCCCACTCGTTGCGTCCCAACCGGGTCAGGGGATCGAGCCGCTGCGCCAGGGGAAGCGTCCGGCCGCGGGCGTCGGTGCCGAGGGTGTCCGAGTCCACCGCCACGTGCACCACGCGGCCGAGCACCATGTGGTTCCCGCCGACCTCGATGATGCGCTCCACCATGCACTCCATGACCGCCGGTGAACCGGCCACCCGCGGGGGCACGACGACGGCCGAGGGCTCGGCCTCGATCCCGGCGGCCTCGAACTCGCTCACCTCCGGGGCATAGCGCGCCGAGGTCTGATTGGCCTGTTCGAACTGCCGCCGGGCCACCAGCGAGACGGTGAACTCGCCGGTGGTCTCGGCATTGGTCAGGGAGTCCTTGCGCGAGGTCGAGGAGAACATCACGATCGGCGGCTCCTCGGAGACCATCGTGAAGAACGAGTGTGGGGCCAGGTTCGCGGTTCCCTGCGCGTCCACCGTCCCCACCCAGGCGATGGGCCGCGGGATGAGGATCGACTTCACCAGCAGGGTCGTCTCGCGGTCGCCGAGGTGTGCCGGATCGAACTCAGTGCGGTGGTTGGTCATGGGGACAGTCTTCCAGTACCTGCCGTGCGGCGGTGCCGTCCTCCACAACGCCTCGAGTGATCTGGTCTTATCCCCAGTAGCCCCTGACCAGCACCCGCGAACCGCGGGGAGTGCCTAGCGTCGAGGACAGCAGGAATGACGGGGCTGTGGCCGGCGGAAACCGGGGCAGTCCAGGGCGGGAGGACGGGCATGACAGGACCCCACGGTGGAACGCCGGTGAACCATGGGCTGGTGGGCGGGACCCTGCCCCCTCCGGTCATCGATCCGGACGCGCTGTGTCCGGCGGTCGGGACTGCCATAGACCTCGTCTTCGGTGACGAACAGCAGCTCCGTCTTCTGGAGGCGGCGGTGGCCCAGCTGTATCAGGTGGTCGAGGAGTTGCGGCTGGTCGGAACCGGGACCCGCGGCGTGGCTGAATCAGTCCACCGCCTCTCGGCCCTGGACTGGCGTTCGCCGGCCGGGACGGCGTTCCTGGACCGGAGCGACCGTCTGCGCGGGCGGGCGGCGGACCTGGCCGAGTTGGCGGAGGAATCCGCAGTGCTGGCCCGGGTGGCGATCGACGAGCTGCACGGGAGAATCGGCCAGCTGCGGGCCAGCCTCAACGCCGCGAAGGCCACGGTGGCCAGCGCCGCCACCCTGGGGATGTGCTGACGTGGCCGGACCGGTGGCCGCGGCGGCGCCCGGTGCCCTGACCGCAACCGTGCCCGCCGGCGTCGGCCGTCCTGGCCTCCTGGACGGAGTGGACGGCGTTCCGGGCAGGACGGACGACGGGCGTGGCGAGGCGCCGGCATCGTTCTCCCTTCGCGGCGGGCCGACGAGCATCCACGCCAACCTGGACGACCTGGAACGGGGTGCCTTCCTGTTGGCCGCGGCCACGGACGAGGCGGCGGCCCTGTCGATGCGGGCCACGGGGGCGGGAGCGCTCCTGGCCGTGGCGGCGGCACAGGCCGGAGCGGGCCGAGCCTTGGCGGCTCGCACGGCAACACTGTCCTCCGGGCTGTTGTCCATCAGCGCCGAGGCGGACGTGCTGTACCTCGGCGTGCGGTCCTCGGCCGAGGCCTACCGGAACGCGGAGGCGGCCGCCCAGCGCGCCGTCGTCGAGCTGGCCGGCCATGCCGCCTTCGTCTCCGCGGCGGTACTCGCCCTCTCCAACCAGCCGATCCCGCAGCCGATCACGGAACTGGCCGTCCAGGCCGCCCCCGAGGTCATCGCGGGGCTGCTCGGGACGCTGTCTCTGGGGCTCGGTGTGGGATTCCGGGTGGCCTCGGACGTCGCCGGCCATGCCGCCCGGGATGAGGGCGTCAGCGGAGCCCTGTCCGGGCCGGAGCGGCTGTGGCCGCTGCTCACGGCCCTGGGCTCGGGGGCCGGGATCGTCCAGATCGGCCCGGTACGGACCAAGGAGAAGGTCCCCCCGGCCGACGAGTGGGACGAGACGTGGACGCCCCAGGGGCGGGGCGCCACCACGAATGTCATGGACCATCTGGACCGGGCGCGCGAGGCGGACCCCGGCTCGATCCAGATCACCCGGATCACCCCCGACGCTCCCGGGACCCCGGAGACGGTGTGGCTGGTGGCGATCCCCGGCACCCAGCCGGGGGACTCCAAGGACGCCAGTGGCTGGTCCACCAATCCCCTGGGCATGGACGGCAACGCCGAAGCCCTGGCCTTCGACTCGCAGCACATGACGGTCGCCCTCGACGACGCGCTCCGCCAGGCGGGAGCCAGTCGGGGCGACGCCCTGGTGCTGACGGGCTACAGCCAGGGTGGTATGCATGCCACGCGGGCGGCCGCCGATCCGAGGATCGCGGCGGCCTATGACGTGCAGGGGCTGATGACCATCGGATCGCCCACGGGGGAGATGGCCGTCCCCGAGGGAGTGGAGACCGTCCACCTGGAGCACGAGGAGGATCTGCCGGCCGCTGCGGACGGCCGGCCTAACCCGCAGGGAGTGCATCGGGCCACCATCACGGTCAGCGGGTACCGGGAGGAGCTGTACCCCGAGGGCCGGGATCTCATGTCAGGGCACCTCTTCGAGAACTACCGGTTCCACGGCGAACGGATCGACGCCGATCCGGAGGTGGCCCGCCTGGCGCCGGCCCTGGCGCATCTCGGCACCCTGACCGCCGCCGGCGGTGTGACCCGATCGGTGCAGCTGGAACGGATCCGCCCGGGTAACCCGCGCCATCCGTCCTCGCCGCCGCGGACGGCGCGTCAGTCCCGCCGGGAGTTCGCGCCGGAGAGGCCGAGGACGCCGTTGGCCAACATGGACACGATCGAGATGATGACGGCCGCGAAGACCGCCGTCCACCAGAACGCGTCCACCGTGACCTGCATGGGCAGATAGGAGGTCAACCAGACGGTCAGCATGAGCATGCCGGCGTTGATGATGATCGTGAACAGACCCAGAGTCAGGCAGGTCAGGGGCAGGGAGAGCAGGGAGATGACCGGCTTGACCACCGCGTTGACGGCGCCGAACACGAGCCCGATGACGAGGTAGGCGATCACCGTGTTCAGGGTGGTGTCGCCCGTGTCACCGAAGGTGTCGGAGGGGATGACCTCCATGCCGGGCAGGATCAGGGTGGCCACCCAGAGGGCGAGGCCGTTGACAATGACGCGGAGGAGGAACTTCACCATGGGGCCATCGTCCCACGTCTGATGCCTGAAGTCGCAGGATGGGGCGCAGACCGGTGGCTCGGGACGGGCAGAGGACCCTTGGCAAGCGGCACCAGCTGTTCTACTGTTGTGGTGTTAGTAAACAGTAGGAGCGCACATGCGGGTCGTGGTGTCCACGAGTTCGAGCACACCCATCTATGAGCAGATCAAGGACCAGGTCCGGTCGTCGATCCTCTCCGGAGAGACCCAGGCCGGGCAGGCCCTCCCCTCGCTGCGGCAGCTCGCGGCCGATCTGCGGGTGAGCATCATCACCGTCACCCGCGCCTACAACGACCTCGCCGCTGAAGGGCTCGTGAAGAGTGAGCATGGGCGCGGGTTCGTGGTCCTCGTGGTCGACCCGGAGATCGCGAGGGCCGCGCTGCAGGAGCGCGTCGACGACGTGCTCCGGGAGCTGCGCATTGCCGCCCGCCACGCCGGACTGAGCACGTCCGACATCCACCACCGCCTCGACGAGACCTGGAGGAACGATGACTGACCACATGGCCCTGATCGACAACCTGCGTGTACGACGACCGGCGTTCGAGATCGACGACATCTCGTTCACCGTCCCCCGCGGCAGCGTGGTGGGCCTCGTCGGCCCCAACGGGGCAGGCAAGACCACCACCATCCGGGCGCTGCTCGGCCTCGTCCTCCCCGACTCCGGCAGGGTCGAGGTCGTCGGACGCCCTGCCGGATCACCCGAGGCCCTTTCCCGGACGGGCATCGTGCTCGACCATCCGACAGCTGCGCCGGAGTGGCGGGTGATCTCCCTCGGCAGGCGCCTCGCGCCCTTCTACCCAGGATGGGACCAACGCCGCTTCGATGAGCTGCTCGACCGGCTCTCCGTGCCACCGGGGCAGCGGGTGGGCGAGCTCTCGCGCGGGCAAGGCGTCAAGCTCTCCCTCGCCACGGCGCTCGCGCCGGCCCCCGAGCTGCTGATCCTCGACGAACCGTCCAGCGGCCTCGACCCGGCATCACGCCGCGAGATCGGCGCCATCATCCGCGAGTTCATGCTCGATCCGCAGCACGCCGTGCTCTTCTCCACCCACATCACCACCGATCTCACCGACCTCGCCGATGAACTCGTCGTGCTCGTCGGCGGGCGGATCGCCCACCGTGGCACATTGCCCGAGGCGGTTGAGGAGTTCGCGATGGTCCGCGGCTCGGGGGAGCCACCGTCAGGCCCCGTTCTCGGTCTGCAGCGCTCGGGCGAGCAGTGGTTCGCCCTGATCCGCATGGCAGACTCCGCCGCGTTCGGACCCGAGGCGGTGATCGATGCCGCGAGCATCGACGACATCATCATCCACCTGGCCGCCGATCATGAGGGGGTCCCAGCATGATCGCCACCTTCACGCGATTCGACCTGATGACCTGGTTCCCCCGCAAGCAGACGCTCCTGACGCTACTCTTCGTCGTGGTGGTGGGCATGATCCTTCCCGTCCCCGGGATGGCCGTCGTCGCAGCCTCCGCCGTCAGCTCGCTGATGGTCTCGACACCGTTCCTCGGCGACGAGCGCGGGCGCCTCGACATCCTCTACGGCGTGCTGCCGCTCGCGCGGCGTTCGGTCGTCATCGGGCGTGTCCTCTCGCTCGTCGTCTACTACCTGGTGGCGGCCGCGCTGGCGACCGCCGTCACGGTCGCCATGGCGCTGGCCCGCGGAGATCAGTTCGCTCCCGAGATACTCCTGATCGCTCACGCCGCCGCCTTCGCCTTCGTCGGCCTGTCCGCCGCCCTACAACTGCCGGTCTTCTTCCGCATCGGCTACTCGCGCGGTCGACTGATGAGCTACGCGCCGGTACTCGTCCTCGCCGGCCTCGGCTGGCTGGCCCAGTCGGCGGGCATGCTCGAGCCGCTGTCAGACGCGGCAGCCGGCATCCCGCTCGGAATCGTGGTCGGCGGCGGCTTCCTGCTCGGGGCCATCGGCATCACCGTCGGGACAGTCACGTCGGTGCGGCTCTACCGCAGCCGGGAACTCTGATGCCCTCCGGAGGGGGCCGGCGCGGTCGGCAACGCCTGTTCGGCCGCGCCGACTGCCGATCAGGGAGACTCGCCTTAGGCTGGTGAGTCATGAACGAACCGCAGCCCATCCGCCCGCGCCCGGTCCTCAGCCAACTCCCGGCCTATGCGGCGGGCAAGCCCGCCGCCCCGGTGGAGGGGCTTACGCCCTACAAGCTCTCCTCCAACGAGAACCCGTTCGGCCCGGTACCGGCCGTCCGTGCGGTCCTGGAGCGGTTCGCGGACATCTGCCGCTACCCGGACCCGCTGTCCACCGCCCTGCGCGAGCGCCTGGGCGAGCACCTCCAGATCTCCCCGCAGGACATCGTCACCGGGGCCGGCTCGCTCGGCGCCCTGACGCAGATCATCACCACCTACGCCGGCACCCACCCGGACGGCACCCAGGACGAGGTCATCTACGCGTGGCGTTCCTTCGAGGCCTACCCGATCGTCGTGCGCGCGGCCGGGGCCCGGGACATCCAGGTCCCGCTGACCGCCGACTTCCGGCACGACCTGGACGCCATGGCCGCGGCCATCACCGAGCGCACCCGCGTCATCATCGTCTGCACGCCCAACAATCCGACGGGACCCGCCCTCACCGGTGCCGAGGTCGAGGAGTTCCTGGCGAAAGTCCCGCAGGACGTGCTGGTGGTCCTCGACGAGGCCTACACCGAGTTCATCACCCAGCCGGATGCCGTCAATGCCGTGGAGGTCTATCGCCGGCACCCGAACGTGGCGGTGCTGCGGACGTTCTCCAAGGCCCATGGGCTGGCGAATCTGCGGGTCGGGTACTCCATCTCCCACCCGCACGTCACCCAGTATCTGCGCGTCCTGGCCACGCCCTTCGCCGTGTCCTCGGTGGCCGAACAGGCCGCCATCGCCTCCCTCGACCACCTCGACGAGGTCAACGAGCGCGTGGCGAGGGTCGTCTCCGAGCGTGAGCGCGTGCTGGCCGGCCTGGCCGCCCTCGGCTGGGACGTCCCCGATTCCCAGGGCAACCTCGTCTGGCTGCCCCTGGGCGAACGCACGCCGGAGTTCCTCGCAGCGGCCGGACGCCAGGCGCTGGCCGTGCGCGGCTTCGGCACCGAGGGCGTCCGCGTCACCATCGGCGAGGAGGAGGCCAACACACGCTTCCTCCAGGTCTGTGCGGACTTCCCCGAAGGCCCGACGCCGGCCGCCTAGCCCCCAGCCCCCACCCTCCGGGTGCGTGCCGCGGGAGCGATGAGGCGGCGAAAGGTGCTGGTCCGGCGTCGTTCAACGCGCGAGTATGGCCCGGCGGGACTAGGCTTGACCCCGGACCGGCGCCGGACGTGCCGGGGGAGAAGGAGTTCCACGTGAACGAACCGCAGCCGCCGACCACGGCGACCGAGTTGCCGGACGGCGCCGTCCGCCTGCTGGCCACCGACGGCACCCCGCAGCAGGACGCCCGGTTCACGCCCTACCTCGCCGACCTGGACGAGGCCGCCCTGCGACGGATGTACCGGCTCATGGCCACCGAGCGCCGGGTGGACTCCGAGGGCACCTCCCTCCAGCGGCAGGGCCAACTCGCCCTCTGGGTCCCCGCCATCGGCCAGGAGGGCGCCCAGGCCGGCGCCCTGACCGCGCTGCACGACTCCGATTGGATCTTCCCGACCTACCGCGAGCACCTCTTCGCCCTGGGCCGCGGCGTCACCCCGGGCCAACTGTTCGAGCTGTTCCGCGGCGCCGCGCATGCCGGCTGGACCGCGGAGGACCACCGCCTCCAGCCCTACACGCTCGTGCTCGCCGCCCAGACCCTGCACGCCACCGGCTATGCGTGGGGCATCCAGCGGGACCAGGCCGGCTGGGACGCGGAACGCCTGCGGCGCGAGGGCCAGATCGCGCTGGCGTGCTTCGGGGACGGGGCCTCCTCCGAGGGTGACGTCCACGAGTCCATGGTCTTCGCCGCCAGCTACAACCTGCCCGTGGTGTTCTTCTGCCAGAACAACCAGTGGGCCATCTCGGTGCCGGCCTCCACCCAGACCCGCGTCCCGCTCGCACAGCGCGCCGCGGGCTACGGCTTCGAGGGCGTCACCGTGGACGGCAACGACCCGTTGGCCATGTACGCCGTGACCGCGTGGGCCGCGGAACAGGCCCGCACCGGGGCCGGTCCCGTCCTGGTGGAGGCCCACACCTTCCGGGTCGGGGCGCACACCACCGCCGATGACCCCACGAAATACCGGACACGGGACGAGGAGGCGGCCTGGGCCGGCGTCGACCCGATGGTCCGCCTGGAGAAGTACCTGCGCGCCACCGGGGCCGCCGGCACCGACCCGGACGGATTCTTCGCCGACGTCGCCGCCGAGGGGGAGCGGCTGGCCGCCCGGAGCCGCGAGGCCGTGCTGGCCATGACCGGGGACGCCATCGCGCCGCTGGAGGCCGTGTTCGACACGGTGTACGCGGAACCGCACCCGCTCGTGGCCGAGGAGAAGGCCTGGCACCGTGCGTGGCAGGCCGGTTTCGCAGACACAACAGACACAACAGACGCAGCAGATGAGGACAGTCGGGCATGAGCGCCGAGAGCACCACCCTGCCAGGCGGCCGGGCCGCAGCGCCGTCAGCCGAGCGGCCCAGCCGGCCTGCCGACGGGGCGGCCGCCGTCGAGACGCTGACCATCGCCAAGGCCATCAACCGGGCCCTGTCGGATGAACTCGCGGCCGATCCCAAAACCCTGCTCATGGGCGAGGACATCGGCTCCCTGGGCGGTGTCTACCGCGTGACCGAGGGGCTGAAGGCCACCTACGGCGCCGGCCGCGTGGTGGATTCGCCGCTGGCCGAATCCGGCATCATCGGTACGTCCATCGGCCTGGCCCTGCGCGGATACCGGCCCGTCGCCGAGATCCAATTCGACGGCTTCGTGTTCCCGGGCTTCAATCAGATCACCACCCAGCTGGCCAAGCTGCGTGCCCGCACCCGCGGCGCCGCCACCGTGCCGGTGACCATCCGCATCCCCTACGGCGGCGGCATCGGCTCGATCGAGCACCACTCGGAATCGCCCGAGGCGCTGTTCGCCCACACCCCCGGACTGCGGATCATCACCCCGTCCAACGCTCAGGACGCCTACTGGATGACACGCCAGGGCATCCAGTCGCAGGACCCGGTCATCATCTTCGAGCCCAAGCGCCGCTACTGGCTCAAGGGCCAGGTCGACCTGGCCGCGGAGGGCCCCGGCGGGCTCGGCGCCTTCCAGGCCCAGGTGGTCCGCGCCGGCACGGATGCGACGATCGCCGCCTACGGGCCCCTGGTCCCGGTGGCGCTGGCCGCCGCGAACGCCGCCGCCGAGGACGGGCGATCCATTGAGGTCGTGGACCTGCGCTCGCTGTCCCCGATCGACTTCGACACCTTGCAGGCCTCCCTCGAGAAGACCGGCCGCATGGTGATCGCCCACGAGGCGCCCACCTTCGGCGGACTCGGCGGGGAGATCGCCGCCCGCCTCTCCGAGCGGTCCTTCCTGCACCTCGAGGCGCCTATCATCCGCGTCGGCGGCTTCCACCTGCCCTACCCGCCGTCCCGCGTGGAGGAGCACTATCTGCCGGACCTGGACCGCATCCTCGACGCCGTCGACCGCACCTTCGCCTACTGATTGCCGGGAGGCACCCCATGGAGATCTTCACCCTGCCGGACGTCGGCGAAGGCCTGACCGAAGCAGAGATCACGGAGTGGCGCGTGGCCGTGGGAGACACGGTCGCCGTCAACGACGTCCTCTGCGAGATCGAGACCGCCAAGTCCCTCGTCGAGCTGCCCAGCCCCTATGCCGGCACCGTCGCCGAGCTCATGGCCCCGGCGGGGGAGACCATCGAGGTCGGCACCCCCATCATCGGCATCACCACGGCGGCCTCCCCGGACGGTTCCCCGGAGGGATCGGCCCCCGCTGTCGCGGAGACCGGGTACACCATGCCGGCCGAAGCCGGAGCAACATCCGGTGACACTGCCGAGGCCGGCGTCGGCGAAGAGGCTCCCGTGCCGACCGACGGCGGCGATCCCGCCCGGCCGTCCGCGCGCGGTGCCGCGCCCTCCGGTGGCGCGGCCGAGGGCAGCGCTGCCGAGGGTGGCGCTGCCGGCGGAGCCGGTGCCGCGCTGACCGGCTCCGGGCCCAAGGCCGACGCCGCGACCCGCCGCCCGCGGAAGCCGTCCGGACAGGCTGCGGTGGCACCGTCCTGGAGCCCGAGGCTGCGCGAGGAGCCCGTCCGAGAAGCCGCGGGACTCACCGTCCCCAGCGCCCCGGCGGCGCGCGGGCTGCGGCTGCCGGCGTGACGTGCCGCGGCCCGGCCCAGCATCTCGTACAGCACCGTCCACAGATCGTCGCACCCCAGCCACTCGGCCTCAGTCATGGCGGCATCCCCCCGGCTCATCTTCTTACCGGTCCGT
>NZ_JALDXU010000097.1:0-12510 GCF_032154715.1 Citricoccus sp.
ACCGCACCGGTGCGTAGTACACCGAACCGGGCTGATTATCCGAGAAGTCCTCCACCGGTGACCGCAGGCCGAACACATCAGTGGCCGAGCCCAGGTTCAGGAACACCGTCTCTCCCGTGGCATCCTCCACCCCGTCGTTGTCCGTGACGGCGTTGACGTCGCCGCCGGTGGTGATGCCCAGGCCTTCGAGCTTTTCCTGGGTCCAGCCATTGAGTGCCTGCAGCTCGGGCAGCACGTCCAGGGCCTCGGTCTTCTGCAGGACCTCGACCTCCCCGGTGGGGGCGTCCGTGGCTGCACCGTCCTCAGGGACTTCCACGGTGAAGATCTTCTTCAGGGCGGCGTCCGGGCCGTTGAGCTTGTCCCGTTCGATGACAGCCAGGGTGCTCTCATCCACCGCGGTGATCTCGCTCAGGCCGGTCCAGTCGCCCTCCACGTCCGTGGACTCGAGCTCGTAGCCGAACCACTCCCAGGCGCCGTCACCGTTGTTGGCGGCCGGGGTGACCTTGGCGATGCGGGCGAAGTCCTCGCCGGCGGCCTCCCGCTGAACGACCGCGTAGAGCACGGCGTCCTCGCCGGTGCCGTATCCGGTCACGCCCTCGAATCCCTGACCCTGCAGGCCCACCGCGATCTCGGCGGGCAGGTCCACCGCCTGCAGTTCCCTTCCCTGCGCGTCCACGTGGACCAGCCGGTTGCCCTCGGAGCCCACCTCACCGTCGGCGATCGCGGTGCCCTCCACCGCCAGCCAGAAGGTGCCGTCCCGGTCGGCCCAGAGCCCCTCCACGTCGTACCCGTGCTCGAGGACGAGCTCGGAGGTGATGGTGGCCGGGCCGCCGTCGTTGCCGGTGGTGGTGTCCACCGTGTAGATGCGGGACGGGGACAGGAAGTCGTCCGGGGCCGCGTAGAGCTTCTCGTCCTCGCCCGGCACGCCGGCCAGGGCGCCCAGGGCGGACCACGTGATGGGCTGGCCGGCGGCGCCGGCCGCGTCGGCGGACTTCAGCGTCGGAGCGGCCGCCGGGCCGTCACCCAGGCGGTAGATCTGGACGGTGGCGCGGACGCCCACCTCGGCGTCGTCCTCCTCCGAGGTGACGACCATCAAATCCCGCTCCGGGATGGCCAACAGACCCTCGGGGCCGTTGGTGGAGGGCATCAACTGGGTGAAGACGGGATTGGACGGGTCGTTGACGTTGTACACGGCCACGAAGTTGCCGCGCTCGGAGCCGACGAAGGCGTAGGTGGTGTCCCCGTAGGTCTCCACGGTCAGGCCCTCGGGCTCGGCTCCCTTGTTCTCGGACCGGTGCTCGGGGAACTGGCCGTAGCGGTGGGCGAGGTTCTCGAAGGAGTTGCCGGCGTCCCACACCACGTCGCCGAACTCCGCGGACTCCGGATCGGCGTTGAAGACGGTCCAGCCGCGGCTGCCGCCCTTCCAGTCGCCCTCGTTCGCGGTGGCCACGTGGTCATTGCCAATCCAGCCGATGGCATCCGGCTCACGCACGGCGTCGGTGATCGAGCCGCCCAGGGACAGGTTGCCGTCCTCGGCGGTGTCGATGCCGGCCACGGAGACGGCGCCGGCGCTGAAGTGGTCGATGACCTCGCCCGTGGACGCGTCGAGGATGACGACGCCGTTGTTCTCCTGCAGGGTCAGGGCGGCCTTGGTGCCGTCCGGGGAGAACGTGATGTATTCCGGCTCCGGGTCCTCCGGGGTGTCCAGGCCTGTCAACCCGGTCAGGTCCGTGTACCGGATGGTCTCGGCCGTCAGTGCGGTGACGTCCTGGGCGGCGAGGTCGATCACGGCCAGTTCGCCGGCGGGCAGCTGCGGCAGCCCGCCGTCCACGTCCTCACGGTCCTCGTCGCGCTGGTTCTCCATGGCGATCATCGCGGTGGCGCCGTCCGGCGAGACGTCGATCGAGTCGGGCTGGCCCTTCAGCTCCACACCGTGGATCAGTTCGAGGGTCTCAGGGTCCCAGAACTCGACCTTGCCGGTGGGATGGGTGAAATCCGCGGAGGTGTCCGTGACCACGATGATGTGGTCCTCGGTGGCGTACACGGAGGTCGGGGATCCGTCGGTGGCCTTGAATCCGGCCGCCTGCGGGTGCTCCGGGTCGGTGATGTCCACGAAGCCGATGCCCCCGGCCTCGGCGTCGGTGTGGATCACGGTGTTGCCGTCCGCGGTGACGGTGGAGATCTCGGCGACCGTGGGGGCGGAGGGGTCTGCTGCGGGGTCCTCGGCAAGCTGGTTCTCGAAGGCCGGCAGGGTGGCCAGGCGGTGGAAGGAACGGCCTTCGGCAGCCTCGCCGGCGGGCACGGAGGCATCGGCAGCTTCGGCAGCGGTTTCGGCCCGGCCCGAGACGTCGGCGGGTGCGGCCGGCACCAAGGCCGGCACGGCGAACGCCGGGGCGGCGAAGGCACCGGTCAGGGCGGCGGAGAGGCCGAGTGCGACGGCACCGGACAGTCGAGGGTGAGTACTCATGTCGGGGATACCCTTTCGGGGAATGGGAGGGGACCTCACCATCCAATCCCCCGCGCCCCCGACTTGCGTGGCCGTCAGGAGTCCACCGGGTGAACGCTGGGCCAGCGGACGGTGCCGGGCTTAGCGTCCGGCCTGCCTCGACTGCCGGTGGCGGCGCTGGGCATCCCGTGCCCGCAAGATCTGTGCCACGAGGTGGGTCACCAGTCCGAGGCCGATGAGGCCGATCGCGGCCCATTGGATGGGCAGGATCTGCATGCCGCCGCCGATCAGCGCGAACACGATGCCGAGCAGGATGAGCCCCGTGCCGGTCAGCAGGGTGATGCGATAGGCCTTCGAGCCGTTGTCCCAGGGGTTAAACACCGGTCCACCGTATCCCTGAATCGCCGCAACACGAGATCCACGAGTTCCCCGGGCACCGGGCCGGCCTGCCCCAACAGCGGAATCGTGGTGGACTCGGCCCCGGCCGCCGCGGCCTCGGAGACCAGCAGCGACTGGAAGTATCCGGGCGCCAGGAGATAGCTCAGCACCAGAACAGGCCGTTGGGGGTCCCGGGCACACAAGGTCTCGACGGCGGCCGCGATCCGGGGCTGCGCGGCCGAGAGGTAGGCCCCGGCCACGGGCGTGCCGAGCCGTTCGGCCAGGCGGTAGGCGACGGTGCGGCAGTCGGCGACGGCGCCGGCGTCGGTGGATCCAGCCGCACCGAGGACCACCTGGTGGTGCCCGCGCACGAAGCCGGCGTCCAGGGCGCGGCGCGCGAGCAGGTCGACGAGGAGCTCGTCCGGACCCAGCGCGGGCGCCACGGGGATGCCCTGGGCGGCACGCCGGAGATCCACCTTGACGTGGTAACCGCCGGACAACAGCACGGGCACGACGACGGCGCTCCGGTCCGCCGGCAGGCTCGCCAGGACCTCCCCCACCTGCGGCGTCTGGACGTCCACGTGCGTCAGCAGGACCTCGGCCTCGGCTGCGGCCTGGTGCCGCACAGCTCGGGTGAGGGCGGTGATCCGGGCCTGCCCCGCCGGGTCCGCGGTGCCGTGGGAGACGGCGACGAGGGTGAGGGGTCGCTCGTGAGGCTGCTCCGTCATGCGGCCCGCTCTTGGCGTCCGACGGCGACGATCCCGTCCCGCACCCGCACCGGGAAGGTGGCCAGCCTCAGCTCCGGATCGGTGAGGCACTCCCCCGTGGCCAGGTCGTAGACCTGCTTGTGCAAGGGTGAGGTCAGGGTGGGGCGGCCGCCCCGGGAGCCGACGATCCCGCGGGCCATCACGTGCGCCTTCGCGTACGGGTCCCAATGTGAGACGGCGACGACCTCGTCCGAGGGCAACCGCACCACGGCGACCTGCTCGCGGTCCACGAGGGCCGCCTCCGCCCACAGGGGCTCGAGCGCGTCCAGCGGGCAGACGGGCTGCCAGTCGGTGGTCGAGTGGGTGGTCGAGTGGGTGTTGGAGTGGGCGGCAGGGTGGGTGTCGGGGTGCACAGCCGTGAGTGTCATGGACCCACCGTAGGAATCAGTTGTTTCCGTCAGTCTCGCGGGATGTTTCGCGCGTGCAACGTTCTGTTCTCGCCGGCTCCGGCCGGGGGTGTGAGGCCCACGTCATGCAGCCGTTACACCAGGGACACGGCCGGGAAACTGCCGGCTCCTAGCGTGAGTGGCCTACGACGCAAGGGGATGGACTCATGACCGTGCAACCCGAGAAGCAGGCCGCAGGGCGCACCACCGATCGACCGGCCGTCCGGACGATCGCCGTGATCGGCGGCGGTCCGGCCGCGCACCGGCTGGTCGAGGCCCTGTTGGCCCGCAGCGGCAGCGACCTCCGGATCGACGTCTTCGCCGAGGAGCCCTGGGCCCCCTATGACCGGGTGGCGCTGTCCCGCCGGTTTACGGACCCCGCCGATGACCTGGCGCTGAGTTCGAACGGGTCCGGCGGCTCGGCCCCCTCGCTCTGGGAGGACGCCCGGGTCCGCCTGCACACCGGATGCCGGGTCATCGGCCTGGATCCCGACGCGCGGTCCCTCACCGTCAAGGACAGCACCGGCAGCGGATCCACCGTCACCTGGGATGAGGTGGTCCTGGCCACCGGCAGCGACGCCGCCCGGCCGGCGATCCCCGGCGCCGAGGACATGACCGTCTACCGGACCATCGACGACGTGGACCGGCTGCGGGAGCACGTGGCGGCCCTGTCCGAGCGGCTCGGGCGCACGCCTCGCGCGGCCGTGATCGGCGGCGGCCTGTTGGGCTTGGAGGCCGCCGGCGGCTTGCGGGTACTGGGCACGGACGTCACCGTGGTCCATTCCCGGCCCTGGGTCATGAACGCCCAGCTGGACGAGTTCGGCGGACGGACGCTGAACCGGCTGCTGCGCGGCCAGGGATACGTCCTGAGACTCGGGGAACGGCCCAGCGCCCTCCGGGGTGGGGTGCTCTGCTTTCCCTCCGGTGAGGACCTCGAGGTGGACCTGGTGGTGGCGGCCACCGGCATCACGGCGCGGGACGAGCTCGGGGCGGGGATCCTTGAGCTCGGGGCCCGGGGCGGGTTCGCCATCGACGAGCGGTGCGCCACCTCGGCGCCGCACGTGTGGGCCATCGGCGAGGCCGCCAGCTTCAAGGGGGAATGCATGGGCCTGGTAGCCCCGGCCAACACGATGGCCGAGGTGGTCGCCGACCGGCTGTGCGGCGGGACCGGCACGTTCCCCGGCTTCGACACCGCGGCCAAGCTCAAGCTCTCCGGGCTGGACGTGGCCAGCTTCGGCGACGGCTTCGCGTCGGCCCCCGGCGCCCTCGAGGTCGTCTACGCGGACCCCACCGGCGGCCTCTACCAGAAGCTCGTGGTGTCCGAGGATGCCCGCACGCTGCTCGGGGGGATCTTCGTGGGCGACGCCGCCCCCTACGCGTCCCTGCGGCCGCTGCTGGGCCGGGAGCTGCCCGGTGAGGCCGGGGCCTTCCTGTCCGCCGCCGGCAACGGGGCGCCCGTGGACCTGCAGATGCCGGACGACGCCCAGATCTGCTCCTGCCGGGACGTCAGTGCCGGCGATCTGCGCGCCGCCGTGTGCGGCGGATGCCCGGACCTCGGGTCACTCAAGGCGTGCACCGGCGTCGGGACCCAGTGCGGTTCCTGTCTGCCGGCGGCCCAGAAGGTCATGGAGCAGCAGATGGCCGAGTTGGGGATGGAGGTCTCCACGGCGCTGTGCGAGCACTTCGCCCTGTCCCGGTCCGAGATGTTCGAGGCCGTCCGCACCACGCGGCTGACCACCTTCAGCGAGATCGTGTCCCGTTTCGGCACCCCGGCGGACCCGTCCGTGAACCTCGGGTGTGATCTCTGCAAGCCCGTCGCGGCCTCGGTGCTGGCCACCCTCCACGGGGAGTACATCCTCGGCGCGGACCGCGGCGGCCTGCAGGACACCAACGACCGGGCGCTGGCCAACATGCAGAAGGACGGCACCTACTCGGTGGTCCCCCGCATCCCGGCCGGCGAGATCACCCCCGCCAAGCTCGCCGTGATCGCCGAGGTCGCCGAGGACTATGGGCTCTACACCAAGATCACCGGCGCCCAGCGGATCGACCTGTTCGGGGCCCGCCTGGATCAGTTGCCGGCCATCTGGGAGCGCCTGGTGGCGGCCGGTTTCGAGTCCGGCCAGGCCTACGGCAAGGCGCTGCGCAACGTGAAGTCCTGCGTGGGCTCCACGTGGTGCCGCTTCGGAGTGCAGGACTCCGTGGCCATGGCCATCACGCTCGAGGAGCGGTACCGGGGCCTGCGCTCCCCGCACAAGATGAAGTTCGGGGTCTCCGGCTGCGCCCGGGAGTGTGCCGAGGCCCGCGGCAAGGACGTCGGTGTCATCGCCACGAGTGAGGGCTGGAACATGTACGTGGGCGGCAACGGCGGCGCCACCCCGGCCCACGCCCAGCTGCTGGCCAAGGACCTCGACGACGAGACGCTGCTGCGGTACATCGACCGGTACGTGGTCTATTACATCCGCACCGCCGAACGGCTTCAGCGCACCGCCCGGTGGATGGAGGAACTGCCCGGGGGCCTCGACCACGTCCACGACGTGGTGGTCAAGGACACCCTCGGAATCGCCGCCGACCTGGAGCAGGTGGTGGCCGAGCACCTGGAGACCTACCGGGACGAGTGGGCGGCGACCCTCGAGGACCCCGAACGGCTGCGCCGGTTCCGCGGCTTCGTCAACGCACCGGAGATACCGGGCGCACCAGGCGAACCAGGCGAACCAGGCGAACCAGAGACCGGTCCCGTGGTGGTCGCCGGCCCGCGGATCCCGGTGCGGGGAGGCCAGCGATGAGCCCGGCAGCGAACCCGGCGACAGGTCCAGAGTTCGCTCCCGGCAGCGTGGCCCTCGTCGGCGGCGGCCCGGGTGCGGCGGACCTGCTGACGGTGCGGGCGATGCGCCTGCTCCGGCAGGCCGACGTCGTGTACTTCGACCGGTTGGCCCCGACCGAGGACCTGGCAGTGTGGGCCCCGCGGGCCCGGCTGGAGGACGTCGGCAAACGGCCCGGGCACCATAAGGTGCCGCAATCCGAGATCAACCGGATGCTTGTGACCTCGGCGCTGGCCGGGCTGCGCGTGGTCCGCCTCAAGGGCGGGGATCCCTTCGTGTTCGGCCGCGGCAGCGAGGAGGCGGCCGCCTGCGAGCACGCCGGGGTGCCCGTGACCGTCGTCCCGGGCATCACCTCGGCTGTGTCCGTGCCGGCCGCGGCGGGGATCCCCGTCACCGCCCGCGGGATCAGCAAGTCCTTCACGGTCGTCTCCGGCCACGATCCCCTCAGCGAGGAGGAGCTGGCCGGGTTGGCCCAGTTGGGCAGGCAGGGCGGGACGGTGGTGGTGCTCATGGGCATCGGCACCCTGGGCCACACCGCCGCCGGACTGATGCGGCACGGGCTGGACGCCCGGACCCCGGCAGGCCTCGTGGAACGCGGCTGCACCCCTCAGCAACGGGTCTGCCTGGCCCCGATCGAGACGATCCTGCTGGCCTCGGCGGTGGAGGGCATCGCCTCACCGGCCGTGCTGGTCATCGGCGAGGTGGTGCGACTGGCCCCCGGAGCAGACCTGCCCTGGTCCAGTTTGGCGGGGCTGACGGGGCTGACGACCGGCGTGGCGGGGCTCACCGATCTGGTGGACAACGCATGAGCGAACAGACCACCGTGACCTCCGTGGCGCAGGTCCTGCCGCAGACGCTCGCCGGTTTCCGGATCGGCGTCACCTCGGACCGGCGCAGCGAGGAGCTCATCAGTGCCTTCGAGCGCCGCGGTGCCGAGGTGATGCATGCCCCGGCCCTCCGGATCGCCCCGCTGACCGAATCCGTGACCCTGCACCGGGACACCCGCCGTGTCATCGCGGCCCTGCCGGATTTCGCCGTCATCACCACGGCGTACGGGATGCGCCGGTGGATGGAGGCCGCGGACGCCTACGGGCTCGGACCGGACCTGCACGGGGTGCTCGCAGCGGCCGCCATCCTCGTCCGGGGATCCAAGGCCCGTGGTGCCGTCCGGGCCGCCGGCCTGGACGACGTCGGCTCACCCGAGGACGAGCGGACGGCGTCCGTGGTGGACCTGCTCCTGGCCCGGAACCTGTCCGGGCGCACGGTGGCGTTCCAGCTGCACGGGATGCTGGACCACCGGCAGATCGGGCGGCTGGAGAGGGCCGGCGCCCGCGTGCTGACGGTGATGCCCTACACGTGGGCCCGGCCCGCGGAGGACTCGGCGCTGCTGCGGATGATCGACGCCGCCATCGACCGCCAGCTCGATGTGCTCACCTTCACGGCGGCCCCGGCCGTGGAGGCCTTCCTCGCCGTCGCCCAGCAGTACGGCCGGCTGGAGGCCCTTCTCGAGGCGCTGCGAGCGGAGGTGGCGACGGCCGTCGTCGGGAAGGTCACCGCCGGGCCACTGCATGAGGCGGGGCTCCAACCGCTCATTCCCTCGCGGTGGCGCCTCGGCGCCATGATCCGGTTGGTCTGCGAACACCTGGAGCAACAGCAGGTGCTGCGCATCCGGACCCGATGGGGGCCTGTGGAGATCCGCGGTGCACAGGTGCATCTGGTGGATCACGCGGCCGATCCTGTACGGCTGCCGCCGGGGCCCCTGGCGCTGCTGCGTGAACTGGTGGACGCCCACGGAGCCGTGCTCTCCCGCGGGCACCTGCTGGAGACCCTGCGCCAGTGCGAATCCGAGCATGCCCTGGAGATGCTGGTGTGGCGGCTGCGCCAGCAGCTGCCGGTGCCCGAACTGGTGGCCACCGTGGTCAAGCGGGGCTACCGGCTGGCTGTGTAGCGGACGGTCCCGCCAGCAGCTGCTCGATCCGGTCCCGGCACGTCCCACAGCCGGTTCCCGCGCCGCAACGGCCGCCGACCTCGTCCACCGTGGCGCTCTCCATGGCCGCCTCGTGGACCTGTCCGGCGGTGGCGCCCGAACACCGGCACAGCACGTCCTCCGGTCCCAGCTCGCGGTCCGCGGCGGCATGCTCCATCGCCAGCAGCGCGGAACGTTCCGCCACGGGCAGGGTGCCGGTCAGGGCATGCCGGGAGAGTTCCGCCGCCGAGCGGGGCAGGCCGATGGCCACGAAGCCCAGCAACCGGGACCCCTGCGTGACGATGCGCAAGTACTGCCCGGCCCCCGGGTCCGCCCAGGTGGACACGCTCGGGCCGTGCGGGTCCCACGGGTCCGCGGTGAGATCACCCGCGCAGGCCACGGACAGCGTGTGGGACTTCACCACGATGGGGTCCAGGCGTCCGGTCGAGGCCGAGGCGTCGGGTGCTGGAGCGGGCGTGGGGGTGGGGGCAGGAGTGGGGGTGGTGGTGGACGTGAGGACGGGACGGCCGGCGGCATCGCGTTCCACCGCCTCCGGTACGCCGGACTCGGCCCGGAGGGCACCGGCGGTGGCCCGGGCCTGGTCCCAGCCCGGCCCGATGAGTCCGCTCGGCCGGGACCCCAGGACGGCGGCGCAGTCGCCCACCGCGAAGACGGCTGAATCGTCCGGGCAGCGGCCGTCCCGGTCCACCACGATCCCGCCGCGGGGCAGCGTGTCCAGTCCCGCGGCCGCCGCGAGCTCGTCCCGGGGACGCACCCCGGTGCAGGCCACGAGCAGGGTGGCCGGGATCCGCCGCCCCTGGGTGGTGCGGATCCCGGTGAGGTGGGGGACGCCGTCGTGCGCCGTGGCCCGGTCCTGGGCGCGGGCGGCGACCTCGAGTTCCTGCACTCCGCAGTCCGGCCGGACCTGGATGCCGGCGGCGAGGAGCTGGCGCAGCAGCAGCCGGCCGGAATCGGGATCGAGCTGGCGTCCCAGGGGCACGTGGCCGCGGTGCAGCAGAGTGACCGCGGCGCCGACCTCGGCGAGCGCCAGCGCCGCCTCCACCCCGAGGACGCCTCCCCCGAGCACCACCACGGGTTCGGCGTCCCGCACCGCCTCGTGCAGGCGCCGGGCCTCGGCCAGGTCCCGCAGGGCCATGACGCCGACCGGGCGGTGTCCCGCGGCGGCCGGGACGGAGATGCCCCGACCCACGGTGCCGGAGACCGGGAAGTCCGGGATCACAGCCTGGGCTCCGGTCGCCAGCACGAGCCGGTCATAGGGAACCGAGGTGCCGGGCGCGCCCGGAGCACCGGAGGCTTGGTCGAGCATCACCGTCTTGCGCTCCCGGTCGAGGGCCACCACCGTGACCCCGCACCGGATCACGACGCCGGCCGGCTCGGGATCCTGCGCGTCGAGCAGGGACAGCGCGGCGCCGTCGACCCGGCCGCTGGCCACGTCACCCAGGCGGATCCGCTGGTAGGCCGGGACGGGCTCCTCCCCCAGGATGGTCACGTGGACTGCGCCCGCCTCCAGTGCCGGGCGCAGCTCCTGGACGAGCCGGGCCGCCACTGGTCCGCCGCCCACGATCACGATCCGCAGGGGCGATCTCAAGACCGGCCTCCGTCCACGGACCCCGCGGGGTGCAGGGTCACGGCGGTGTTCTTGAACTCCGGCATCTGGCTCTGCGGGTCCAGCAGGCCGGCCGTCAACTGGTTCGCGGCGCCCCGGCCGGCGAAGTGGAAGGGGACGAACACGGTGTCGGTGCGCAGACCGGCATCGAACACCACACGGGCCCGCATCCTCCCGGAGGTGCTGCGCAGCTCGGCGGGAGCGCCCTCCGTGAGCCGGAGCCCGTGGGCTGTGGCGGGATGCACGCTGACGGTGGCCTCGGGGTGCACACCGAGCAGATCCGGCACCCGGCGGGTCTGCGCCCCGGACTGGTAGTGCTCCATCAGCCGCCCGGTGGTCAGGGTGAGCCCCTGGGACGAGGGTGGCCGGGGATCCCGGACATGGATCGGCCCGAGGCGTGCTCGGCCGTCCGGATGGCCGAAGGAGGCGGTGAAGGCCCGCGGGGTGCCGATGACGGGTTCTCCGGAGACGGTGACCTCCTGGGTGCCGGGGGCGTGCTCGCCCAGGGGCCAATAGGCGGCGACCTCGCCGATACGGTCCCAGGCCACGCCGGAGTAATCGGCCCGGGCTCCGGCCGTGACCCGGCGGATCTCGTCGAAGACCTCGGCGGGTTCCGAGGCCAGCGGCACGGCGCTGCCCAGGCGGCGGGCGAGCTCCGCGAGGATCCAGAGCTCGGAGCGGGCCCCCTCCGGTCCGTCCACCGCGCGGGAGCGGCGCAGCAGGCGGCCCTCGAGGTTGGTCAGGGTGCCGTCCTCCTCCGCCCACTGCAGGACCGGCAGGACGACGTCCGCGAACTCAGCCGTCTCGGAGCGGAAGAAGTCACAGACCACCAGCAGGTCCAGCGCGCGGAGCCCCTCCTGGACGCGCTGGACGTCCGGGGCGGAGACCACCACGTTGGCCCCGTGCACCAGCAGGGCCTTCACACCGTGCTCCGTCCCGAGGGTGTGGAGCAACTGGGTGGCGGGCAGGCCGGGTCCGGGCAGCGTGTCCGCGGGGATGCCCCAGTGCCGGGCCGTGACCCCGCGGTCCGCCGGGTCGGTGATGGAGCGCAGGCCGGGCAGCTGGTCCGCCTTCTGGCCCATCTCCCGTCCGCCCTGGCCGTTGCCCTGACCGGTGAGGGTGCCATAGCCACCGTGCCGGGTCCCCGGCAGGCCGAGGAGGAGGGCCAGGCTGATGGCCGCCTTGGCGGTGTCCGTCCCGTCCCGGTGCTGTTCCACGCCGCGGCCGGTGAGGATGAAGACCGGGTCCCCGCCGGACTTCGACGCGCGGGCGGCCGCCGCCAGGTGCCGCGCCAGCCAGCGAATGCGCCCGGCCGAGATCCCGGAGAGGGTCTGGCCCCGCTCCGGCCACCAGTCGGCGACGGACCGGCGGAAGGACGACAGTCCCGTGGTCCGGCGGGACAGGTAATCCTCGTCGGCGAGCCCCTCCGCGAGGATGACGTGGGCAACGGAGAGCAACAGCGGCAGATCCCCGCCGGGAGCCGGGGCCAGGTGGTGCCCCGCTCCGTCCCCGGTGAGCTGCGCGGTGGCCGAGCGGCGGGGGTCCACCACGATCAGCCCACCGTGGCTGCGGGCCTTCTCCAGGTGCTGGACGAACGGCGGCATGGTGTCCGCCACGTTGGATCCCAGGAGCAGGACAGTGCAGGCCGAGTCCAGGTCTGTCAGCGGGAACGGCAGGCCCCGGTCCAGACCGAGAACCTCGGTGGCTGCCTTGGCGGCGGAGGCCATGCAGAACCGCCCGTTGTAGTCGATCCGGGAGGTGCGCAGCGCGGTCCGGGCAAACTTGCCCAGCGTGTAGGCCTTCTCGTTGGTCAGGGAGCCCGAGCCGAAGACCCCGATGGCGTCCCGGCCGTGGCTCCGTTGGAGGGCCATGATCCGGGAGGCCACGAGGTCCAGGGCCTCGTCCCAGGTGGCTTCGCGCAGGGGTGCCGCATCCCGGCCAGCGCTGTCACGAGGGGCGCTGTCCCGGATCAGCGGGGTGGTGAGCCGGTCCGGACGGTCCCCCAGCAGCACGGCGGAGGTGGCGCCCTTGCGGCAGAGCCGGCCGCGGTTGGTCGGGAACTCGGCGCCGGTGACGGTCACGGGGCTGGCGGTGGGGGTGGTCCGGGACGGATCGCTCGAC
>NZ_JALDXU010000098.1:0-12418 GCF_032154715.1 Citricoccus sp.
GTTCAAGCGTTCGTCCCGGGTCCCGGACAATCCGTGGTCGTCTACCTCGAGCCCGACGCCGGCCCAGCCCGTTCCGCAGGCAACGCCGATTTCGCAGGTCGCGCCGATCCCGCAGGCGAGGCCGGTGCCGCGACCGGGTCCGCCGGCGGTTCCGGCGTGAAGCTTCGCGTGGCCGATCCGCGACGGCCGGCCATCCTGGTCACCGACCAGGGTTTGACGCGGGGGGACGGCGTGTTCGAGACCATGACCGCTGTGCCGGCCGAGGGCTCGGGCCTGGGCTCACCTTTGCGGGTCCGCAAGGAGGACTCCCACCTGGCTCGGCTGGCCACCTCGGCCCAGGCCCTGGAGATTCCCCTTCCGCCGGCCGCCGACTGGCAGCGGGCCGCCGCGGCGGGGCTGGAGGCGTTCGCCGCCGGCAACCCCGGCGTGGACGCCGTGGTCAAGCTGGTGGCCACCCGGGGTCCGGAAGGGGCACCCGGCGGAGGGCACTACGTCAGGGATGAGGCCGGCGTCGAGCGCCTGACCGGGACGTATTGGGTGCTCGTCTCCCCCGTGTCCCCGGGGCTGGTCGCAGCCCGTGAGCGCGGCCTGAAGGTGCTGCTGCTGGACCGTGGCGTGGATTCCGGGGTGGCGGAGCGCGCGCCGTGGCTGCTGATGGGCACCAAGTCGCTGAGCTATGCCGTGAACATGGCCGCTCTGCGTTACGCCACGTCCCAGGGGGCGGACGATGTCATCTTCACGTCGTCAGACGGCCAGGTACTGGAGGGACCGACCTCCACCGTGCTGATGGCCCGGCGGGTCCCGCAACAGGACGGCAGCATTGGGGTCGAGCTCATCACCCCCCTGCGCAGCTCCGGAATCCTGCCCGGCACCTCCCAGGGCACCATCTTCGCCGCCGCCCAGGCCGCCGGCTGGCAGCTCGGCTACGGGCCGCTGGAGCCCTCGGACCTGGTGGATGCCGACGGGGTCTGGCTGGTGTCCTCCGTGCGTCTGGTCGCCCCCGTGACCCACCTGGACGGCGAGGAGATTCCCCAGGACCCCGAGCTCACCGAGCTGCTGAACGGCTTCCTGGCCGAGGACCGAGAACCCGGCGAACACGGGCCGTGACCCCTACGCCCAGACGAGGTTGAAGGCCCCGGTGGCCACGGACAGGCCCACGGCAAGGGCAGCCAGTCCGATGCCGCCCAGAATCACCCAGGTATCCACCGCATCGAACCGCGATTCGCGCGCCCAGGTGCGGTCGCCGGTTCCGAAGCCCCGGGCCTCCATGGTGACGGCGAGCTTGGTCGCCCGGCGGATGGCCTGCACCATGAGTCCGAACACCTGACCGAGCCAGGAGCCCAGCCGTCGGAATGGGTTGCCTCCGGTACCGACGCCGCGGGCCCGCCGGGCCTGGCCGAGGGTCCGCCATTCCTCCGTCAGCACGCCCAGCAGCCGGAAGGCCGCGAGGGATCCGAGGACGAAGCGGGCGGGCAGTCGCAGCCGTTGGGACAGGGCGTCGGCCAGGTCCGTGGGGTCGGTGGTGATGAAGACCATCACTCCGGGCAGCGCCACGGCGAGGATGCGCAGCCCGGTGGCCAGCCCGGCCAGGACCGAGCCCTCCGAGATACTCACCGGCCCCGCCTCGACCAGCATGGGCCCGGAGTCCTCCCCTACCAGGGCGGTGCCCCACGCGGACACCAGCGCCGCCGCCACCAGCACCCACGCCCGCCGGAAGAACTCGCCGACCCGGATCCCGGACAAGGGCAACAGGGCCACGGCGGCCACCAGCACGATCCCGGAGGACACCCAGTCCATCGTCGCCACCAGCACCGCCGTCACCGGCAGCAGCGCCGCGAGCTTGGCCAAGGGGTTGGCTCGCTCGAAGACCGAGCCGGCTACGGGGCGGGACGGAGCCGCGAGGGTGGCAACGGGCACCGTCATGCGGCCACCTCCAGCTCGACCACCCGGGCGTCGAGCGCCGCGGCGAAGTCGGCATCATGGGTCACGGCCAGCACCGAGCGGCCCTCGGCCACCAGCCCGTGCAGCAAGCCCGTGAGGACGGCCCAGGTGTTGGCGTCCTGGCCGAACGTCGGCTCGTCGAGGAACACCACCTCTGGCCCGGCGGCCAGCACCGTGGCCACGGACAGCCGCCGCTTCTCCCCGCCGGAGAGCGTGAACGGGTTGACCTGGGCCAGCGATTCCAGGTTCAGCGCCGCCAGCAGTCCGTCCGCACGCTGGGCGGCCTGCTCGTCCGTGAACAGCCGTTGCCCGGTCTCGGGATCGCGGGCGTGGCGGGGACCGAACAGCAGCTCGTCCCGCACGGTGGTGGCGACGAACTGGTGCTCGGGCTCCTGGAAGACGGTTCCGATCCGGCTGACCAGGTCAGCGGCCCTCCACCGGTGTGGGTCGTCCGGCAGGTGGCCGGCCCGCTCCCCCTTCAGCGCGGTCCCCGCCGTGAGCGTGCCCGCGTGAGAGGGGATCAGACCGGCCAACGTCAGCAGCAGGGTGGACTTCCCGCTGCCATTGGCGCCGGTCACGACGACGGCCTCGCCGGCCCCCAGCTCCAGGTCCAGGCCCCGCTGCACCGGCTCCGGGGTGGGGCCGAACCGCCGGCGCCACCCCGGTCTCACGGGCTCCTTGGAGACGGCCAGGCCACGGGCGGTCAACAGCGCGCCGGGGGGCGCCGCCGTCGTGCTGTTGATTCTTTCCCCACCCCCGGGCATCTGGAGGTCAATATCGCCCCGGTCCTGGCCGATGCCAGGTTCATTCCGGTGCGAATTCGACCTCCAGTTGCGAGGGATGGGGGTTACCAGTGTCGGAACACGGCCAGGAACCCAGACGCCCGCTGCGGCCAGCTCGTCCCGGACGGGGCCTGGCGCTAGGAGCTCATCCGGGGTGCCGTCGTGGCTGATCCCGCCGCCGGGCTCCAGGACGAGCATCCGGTCCACGTGGTCGGCCCAGACGGCGAGGCGGTGCTCCACCACGAGCAGGGTCGCCCCGGTCCGCTCGACCACGGCGAGCACGGCGTCGCGGACCTCCAGCACCCCGGACGGATCCAGGTTGGCGGTCGGCTCGTCCAGCAGGATCAACGGCGGGCGCATCGCCAGGATCCCGGCCAGGGCGAGGCGCTGTTTCTGCCCGCCGGACAGTCGCGAGGTGTCCCGGGCCAGGGAGATGCCCTGGTCCTCGCCCAGTCCCACTGCGTCCAGGGCGTCCAGGACGCGGTCCCAGATGTGGTCCCGCGGCACCCGCAGGTTCTCGGCGCCGAAGGCGGCATCATCGCCGACGCGGGACAGGATCACCTGGGTCTCGGGATCCTGCTGCACCAGCCCGGCGTGGCCGCGCAGCTCACGCGACACGGCGCCGTCCACCCGCAGTGAACCGGTCTCCTCGGACTCGTCGGCGGGGTCCAGCACTCCGGCCAGGGCGTAGAGCAGGGTGGACTTGCCGGCACCGGAGGGCCCGGCCAGCAGGACCTTCTGCCCGGCCGGCACCTCCAGGTCCAGTCCCGCGACGGCGGGAACCGGCCGGCCGGCATGGCGCCAGCCCCAGCCCGCCGCGGTGATGCGTGCTCCCGGCACGGCTCAGGCCACCGGCTCCTGGTGGGCGCGGCGGGAGGCGAGGGCGGACAGGGCCCCCGTGGCTGCGAGCCCGCGCGTGGCCAGCCAGGACAGCAGGCCGGCGATCACCACCCCGGACACCCCCACCAGGCCTACGTAGATCAGCTTCCAGTCCAGCGTGTACTCGGGGAACCAGTTGAAGATGAACGCGTCATTGATGCCGCCGAAGATCCCCGTGATCAGACCGGCGAGCAGTGCCACGGGCAGCGTGAAGCGGCGGTAGAGGAAGGCCAGCAGAATCAGTTCCGCGCCCAGACCCTGGACCACGCCGGAGGCCAGCACGGTCAGGCCGAACTGGGAGCCGAGCAGCGCGGAGACCGTCGCGGCCACCAGCTCGGTGAACAGCGCGGCACCGGGCCTGCGGATGATGAGCCCGCCGAGCACCGCCGGGAAGAGCCACATCCCGGCCACCAGGGCCGAGGACGGCGGGAAGGCCGCGAAGGCGGGGCTCAGCCCGGCGTAGGCCAGGTTCCAGGCCCAGAAGATGACGCCGGAGGCCACCGCGATGACGGCCGCCACCACGATGTCCACCACCCGCCAGGAGCGCCGGTTCGGGGCGGCGTTGCGGGATGCCCGGCCGGTGCCAGTGCGGGTGCCGGTGGTTCCGGTGCCGGTGTCCGCGGAAGGCGCGTGGCCGGCGTCGTGCCCGGGGGTGTTGCCGGGGTGTTGCGGGGTGTTGCCGGTCTTCATGGAGACCATGTGGTGTTCCTCCTCAAGGATGCAAGGAGGGGGACGGAACGGTACGCCACGAGCATCCGTACTGGGATGCTGCTGGACGGTTCCTGACGTTCCATCAGAGAACTCGACTTCCTTCGCCGGTGCTAACCGGGGCAGGTTCGAGGGTCTGCGCTGGGCGCACTCTCAGCACCCGAAGGTGCTCCCCTGTCGTTCACAGTGTCTGTTGTTCACACTGTCCCGCCATCATAGTCCACCCGCGGCGCATCCCGCCCGGTGAACCGTTAGGCTGGTCACGAACGCGCAACGACCACCGTCTACGTCCTGGAGGAACCCGTGAACACCCTCGTGGAAAAGCTCATCGCCACCGGCATCACGATCGGCGGCGGCATCATCGGCACCAAGATCGTGGAGTTCGCCTGGCGGAAGATCACCGGCCATGACGCCCCGAAAGACCTGGACGACACCGAGGCCAACATGTGGAGCGCCATCACCTTCGCCACCATCTCCGCGGGCATCTCCGCGATCATCCGCGTCTCCTCCAAGCGCGGCGCGAATTCCGCCGTGAAGGCCATCCAGTCCCGCTCGAAGAGCAAGGCCGGGACCGCCGAGGTCTGAGGTCCGACGCCGGCCGGGCAGCCGGCCGGTTCCGTCGCGGCCCGGTTCGGTCGCCGTCCAACCGGGACGGTTCAGTCGCGTCAGTCGCGGCCCTGCTGGTCCGTCGGATCGTCCTTCGGGACGGTCCGCTGGTCGTGGGCTGTGGCGGCCGGCTTGCCCGCGTCGTCCTGACGGGCGACCACGTCCGCGAGTTCGTCAACAAAGTGGAATTCCGGCTTGAGGTGTTTGGTCCGGTAGCCCGCCCGGCCCACCAGGTGGGCGGAGACCGGCGCGGTGAGCATCTGCAGCACCCACGCCAGCACCAGTACCGGCACCCACACCCACGCCCGCCAGGCGAAGGCCAGGGCCATCAGCATCAACAGCAGTCCCAGCACTTGCGGCTTCGTGCCCGCGTGCATGCGGGAGAGCTGATCCGGGAACCGGAACAGGCCGATCCCGGCCACGGTGGACATCAGGGCACCGAGGACCAACAGCACGGCGGCGATCCCGTCTGAGATCTGGATCCAGTCCATGTCAGGGACGTTCATTCGGCTCCTTCCTGGCCTCGGCCACGAACCGGGACAGCGTCACCGATCCCACGAAGCCGATCACGGAGGCCACCACCACGAACACGATGTTGTCCGTGTGGTGGTTCACGGCCATCTCCACGCACAGCGAGGACGAGATGACGATCAGCAGCACGTCCGTGGCGATGGCCCGGTCCAGGATCGAGGGCCCGCGGACGATCCGGTAGATCGCCGCCAGGGCACCCAGGCCCAGCAGCACCAGGCAGATGATCCCCGCCCATTCCAGCATCGTCATCCGAGCCTCCTCCCTGCCGTGGCGTCGGCGCGACGCGCCTCGTCCTCCCGCACCAGGGCCAGGTCCGCCTTGGTGCCGATGGCCCGGATGATCGCGGCCTCGGTGCTCAGGGCCTGGGAGCGGAAGCCCTCGACCGCCTCCGCGTTGTCCACGTTCAGGCAGTGCAGGTACAGGGTGGAGCTGGGCCGGTCCACGTCGATGACGAGGGAGCCGGGCACCAAGGCCAGCGCATGGCCGGTGAGCGTGACGACAAGGTCATCGTGGCTGCGCAGCGGGACCGCCACCACGGAGTTGACGATCTTGGGCCCCTGCGTGATCGCGTCCCAGGCGACCGAGACGGAGGCGGTCACGACGTGCCACAGGAATCGGAAGGTGAAGACCAGGGCATACCAGAGGTTGAACCGGTCCGAGAAGTTCACCCGTGGCAGTCGGTAGAAGCTCAACGTCAGCATCGAGAACACGACGCCGGCCAGCAGCACCCCCGGCGAGAAGTCCTCCCAGAGGGCGCCCCACGTCAGGGTCAGCCCCAGGAGGAGCGGCCATTGGCTCCAGAAGGAGCGTCCGCCGTCCTGGTCGTCCGGACCGGTGCTCATGGTTGTCCCCCTTCCGTGCTGTCGCCGACATCGTGCCCTTCGGAGTCCCCAGGGATGGAATCCAGCACGCCCGGCCCGCCGTTGTCCTGGTCCGGGACATGGATGCCCCGTTCCTCCAGGCCGCCCAGATCCTGCTCCGCCTGGGCGGCGGCCTCCGGGCCGAGGACGGCCTCGATATAGGGCGTGCGCAGGAGCATGTCCGTGGCGGCCCGGTCAGAGAAGGCGTAGAGCGGACCGGCGAACACGGTGAAGGCCAGGCCGAAGGCCACGAGCGCGATCGTCGGATAGACCATGCCGCGGGCCGGCCCCTTGGCGATCTTGGTCGGGGTCTTGATCTGGGTCTTGGTCAGGACCTTCGTATCGGACTGGGTCTGGGTCTGAGTCCGGACCGCGACAGCCCTGGCGCTCCGGCCGGCGCGCCGTGCTTCGGTCTCCTCCAGCGCGAGGACGAGCTTGGCCGGCGGGTGCTCCACGTCCTCCACCCGGCGCCAGAACGAGCGGGTCCACACGCGGACCATCACCAGCAGCGTCAACAGCGAGGTCACCACGGAGGCGGCCACGAGCGCCCATGCCATGCCATGATCCGAGCCCACGCCGGCTTGGATCAGACCGATCTTGGCGAGGAAGCCGGAGAACGGCGGGATGCCGCCCAGGTTCATGGCTGGGACGAAGAACAGGATCGCGATCAGCGGTGAGATCTTCGCCATCCCACCCAGACGGTCGATATTGGCGGACCCGGCCCGCTGCTCGATCAGGCCGGTGACCAGGAACAGTCCGGTCTGCACGGTGATGTGGTGGACCACGTAGAACACGGTGGCCCCCAGCCCGAGCACGCTGGCCATCGCCACACCGAAGATCATGTAGCCGATGTGGGAGACGAGCGTGAAGGACAGGACACGCTTGATGTCGTTCTGCGCGAGGGCGCCGAGGATGCCGACGATCATCGTCAGCAGGGCCACCCAGAGCAGCAGTGAGTTCACCCGGTCTCCCGGGAACAGCAACGTCTCGGTCCGGATGATCGCGTAGACGCCCACCTTGGTGAGCAGGCCTGCGAACACGGCGGTCACGGGCGCAGGGGCGGTCGGATAGGAGTCGGGGAGCCAGAAGGACAGCGGGAACACGGCGGCCTTGATGCCGAAGCCGACGAGCAGCATCACGTGCAGCACCATCTGAACGTCCGGGTCCAGCTCCGCGAGCTTCACCGCCAGGTCCGCCATGTTGATGGTGCCGGTGGCGCCGTAGATCATGGCGATGGCGATCAGGAAGAGCACCGAGGAGATCACCGAGACCACCACGTAGGTCACGCCCGCCCGGACGCGCGGACCGGTGCCGCCCAACGTCAGCAGCACATACGAGGCAGTCAACAGGATCTCGAACCCGACGTAGAGGTTGAAGAGGTCACCGGCGAGGAAGGCGTTGGACACGCCCGCCACGAGGATCAGGAACGTGGGGTGGAAGATCGAGACCGGCCCGCCCTGGTCCTGGTCCGTGATGCCCTGCGCGGAGGCGTAGATCAGCACCGCGAGGACGATCGCCGAGGAGACCACCAGCATCAGGGCCGAGAACCGGTCCACCACCATCGTGATGCCCCAGGGGGCCTCCCAGCCGCCGAGGAAGACGGCCACCGCCCCCGTGTCCCACGTCGCCGCCAGCAGCAGGCACTCGAGGAGCAGTGTCAGGGTGATGGTGGTGACGGTGGTGGCGATCTGCGCCTTGGGACGGCGGACCAGCACGAAGGCCAGGGCGGCACCGAGGATCGGCAACAGGACCGCGAGGGGCGCGAGCGAGACGATGTCCAGGTCCATCACTCACCGTCCTTCGGGTCGCGGCCCCGTGGCCGGGACCGGGGGCTGCCGGAGCGTTCGTCCTCATCCGGGAGGTGGTCGTCATGTCCGAGCGAACCGACGGGGTGTTCGCCCTCCTCCGGTTCGTGCCGTGAACGGCGGCCGGCGCCCGGCAGGTGCCGGTTGGCGTCCGTCTTGACCTTCACCGTGCCGTCTGCACGGTGACGGACCGCCAGGGCACCAGTCGAGGGGTTGATGGCTGTGGCGTGCTCGTAGTCCGCGTTCGGGTCCTCGTTCTCCTCGAGGAACTCCGACGGCTCCTCCAGCAACTCCGCATCCTCCTCCGCGTCGAAGGAGGACTGCTCGGCGACCTTGACGTCCTCGGTGTCCACCAGCACCTCGTCCCGCCGGCCCAGCTTCCAGGACCGGTAGATCATGCCGAGCATGAAGGCCGTGATGGCGAAGGAGATGACGATCGAGGTCAGGGTCATGGCCTGGGGCAGCGGATCCGTGTAGGCGCTGGGATCCACCCCGTCCTCCACCAGCGGGGCCTGGCCGGGGGCGCCGGCCATGATGAGGATCAGCAGGTTCGTGGCGTTGGCGATCAGGACCATCCCCAGCAGCACGCGGGTGAGGGTCCGCTCCAGCAGCAGGTAGATGCTGACGGCGTACATGACACCCATGACCAGCAGCAGCACAATGTTCACGCTCATGGCGTCACCGTCCCGGTTCCCGTGGTTCCCGCGGCACCGGTGGGCCCGGTGGTGGACGTGGTCGTGGTGCCAGCCGGTGAGCCGGAGGCGGAGGTCGTGGCCGTGCCGGAGGTGGCAGCGGCGAGACCGGAGCGGGCCTCACGGCGGCGCTTCTCGGCGTCCACGAGGGCCGTGGTCTCGACCTCATGACGGCGGTCCACCTCCGAGCCGAGGGAGCGCAGGACATCGATGACCAGGCCGACCACCACGAGGTAGACCCCGATGTCGAAGATCGTGGATGTGACGAACTTGACGTGCCCCAGCACCGGCAGGGTGAACTCGATAATGGCGGACTGGAACACCTGTCCCCCGAAGACCAACGGGACCATACCGGTGACGGCGGCCAGGGCGAGCCCGGAGCCCAGCAGAACGCCGGCGGGGATCGGCATGGCCTGCTCGAGCTCGTAGCGCCCACCTGCCAGGTAGCGGATGGTCAGGGCCAGCCCGGCGATCAATCCGCCGGCGAAGCCGCCGCCCGGAGTGTTGTGACCGGCGAGCAAGAGGTAGATGGACAGCAGGATGATCACGTGGAAGACGAGCCGGGTGACCACCTCGAAGATGATGGATCGCCTCTCCGGGGCCACAGTACGTCCGGCCACGAGCCACTGGTCCTCGTCCACGATGGCGAACTTGCGCAAGGCGGCCAGTTGCCGGGACTCCATGGGTCCTTTGGGGCGGTATCGGCCCACCGAGCCCGAGGCGACCTGGTCCAGGTCGCCGGTGCGGCGGTCCCGCTGCTGGATGAAGATCAGCGAGGCCACACCGGTGGCTGCCGCGGCGAGCACGGTGAGTTCGCCGAACGTGTCCCAGGCGCGGATGTCCACGAGCAGCACGTTGACGATGTTGGCACCGCCACCGTCCTCATAGGCCAACTGCGGCATCTCCAGGGAGATCGGCGCGGCGGTACGGGACGCCATGACGGTGATCGCCACCCAGATCATCACCAGGCCGAACAGGATGCCGAGCGCTGCATGGGCCCAGCGGATGTTGGTGCGGTTCCGTGTGTACCAGCCGGCCGGCAGCACGCGCAGACCGAGCACCATGGCCACGAGGACGATGGACTCCACCAGCAGCTGCGTCAGGGCCAGGTCCGGCGCGCCGTGCAACGCGAAGATGGCTGCCAGCCCGTAGCCGGACACGGAGACCAGCAGCACCGCCATGAAGCGCTTGCGGGCCCGGATCGCGGCGATGGCGCCGGTGATGATGGCCGCCCCGATCAGGATCTGGGCGACGGAATCGCCCCATGTCCAGTTCGCGGAACTGAAGATGGACGCGGCCATGCCCGCGCCGCCGTCGTACTCGTGGGGGAACAGCAACGCCAGGAGCGGGGCGATGAAAGCGACCGCCAGGATGATGAAGAGGTAGAAGCTCAGGGAGCCGCGCTGGGTGCGGCCGGTGACCCAGACGGCCACGTCATCCAGTCCCCGCAGCGTGGAACGGTAGAGGCGCTGGGCGTCCACCCAGGACGGCACGGCCTCCTGGAAGCGGGCCACTGTGTCCCTGAGCGCGTACAGGGCGAGGCCGAGCAGAATGATGCCCACGGAGATGGCGAGGATCGGCGTGAAGCCGTGCCACAGGGCCAGGTGGGCGGGTTCGGCACCGGGCTCGAGCGCCGCCATCGATCCGCCGAAGGCCACGGGCAGGGCATCCATGACGGTGGGGATGAAGGCACCGACCACGCAGGCCAGGGCGAGCAGGGCAGACGGGCCGAGGGCGCCGGCCGTGACGGGGCCGTGGAAACGCGTGTCCGCGACGGTCTTCAGTTCGCCGTCCGCGCGGAGCCTCTTGGTGGCGAACGCACCCCACACGAAGCGGGCCGAGTAGGCCACCGTCAGGACGGAGCCGAGGGCGACGACCACGAGCGGCGTCCAGGCCCAGACGGTGGCCCAGAGTCCGCCGCCAGAACCGGCTTCGGCCCAGTGCAGCAGGGACTCGAGAACGGATTCCTTGGCGACGAAGCCGAAGAGCGGCGGGATGCCGGCCATGGAGGCGGCACAGATGACGGCGGTGGCGGTCAGCCAGGGGTGGTTCCGCCCGACCCCGGAGAGCTTGGCCAGATCACGGGTGCCCGCCTCGTGGTCAATGATGCCGACGACCATGAACAAAGGCGCCTTGAACAGGGCGTGGGCCACCAGCATGGCCAGGCCGGCCATGGCGGCGTCCTGGTTGCCGAGCCCGTTGGCCACCATGAGGAAGCCGAGCTGGGACACGGTGCCGTAGGCCAGGACCAGTTTGATGTCCGTCTGGCGCAGAGCCCGCCAGCCGCCGACGAGCATGGTCCAGAGGCCCACGCCCAGCACCAGCGCCTGCCACCAGCCGGACTCCGCGAACGCCGGGGCGAGCCGGGCGACGAGGTAGACGCCGGCCTTGACCATGGCGGCGGCGTGGAGGTAGGCCGAGACCGGGGTCGGGGCGGCCATGGCGGCGGGGAGCCAAAAATGGAAGGGTGCCTGCGCGGACTTGGAGAGGGCACCCACGAGGACGAGCACGATGGCCCATTCCATGAAGGCGCCGCCGTAAGGACCGGCCATCAGATCCTGACCGCGGGCCACGATCTCGGAGAGGCGGTAGGTGCCGGCGGCCTGACCGAGCATCACCAGTCCGATCAGCATCGCCAGACCGCCGAAGGTGGTGACGATGAGGGCCTGGATGGCGGACCGGCGCGCGAAGATGCGATGGGCGGAGTAGCCGATCAGCAGGAACGAGAGTACGGAAGTCAGTTCCCAGAAGGTGTAGAGCACCATCAGGTCGTCCGTGGTGACCAGGCCGAACATGGCGCCGGCGAACGCGATCAGCTGGGCGCCGAAGGCCGCATTGCGCGGCTCGTTGATCGTGAAGTAGCGGGCACAGTACGCGAGCACGAGGGCGCCGACGCCGAGGACGATCAACCCCATGAACGCGGCGAGGGCGTCCATCCGGAAGGACAGGTTGATGCCGAGGTCTGGAATCCACTCGTAGGTCTGGACGAGTCCGCCGGGAGCCGCGGCGGGCGGGGCGGCCCCCGAGTTGACGGCCTCCTGCGCCTGGAGGACGGCGGGCAGCTGGAACAGGAGCCAGCCGAAACCTGCGGCCGGGACGGCGGCCAGGATATAGAACCCGTTACGATCCGCGACCCGGAAGACCAAGGGGGCCACAAGTGCCACTGCAAAGAGCGCAATGAGCACAGTCAGCACGGGGCGGCCTCCATCTTCGGGTGGGGGGTCGGTTCCATCCTACCGGGCGCACGAAGATCGGATTCCGTGATTATTCTCCTGGCGTCAAGGGAATACCGACGGGTCGTCCAGTGTTTGTTCAGGGCTCACAAGGTGTCCTCCGTCTTCGGATCCCGCACCCTGACCAGCAGGGCCATGCCGGCCACCAGCACCAGCAGGATGGCTGGGACCATGTACCGCGAGTCGCCGGTCAGGGCGATCCCCACGGAGATCAGGGCCGGCGTCAGGAAGGACACCGCGCGGCCGGTGGTGGCATAGAGGCCGTAGATCTCCCCCGCCCGCTGCTCCGAGGTCAGCCTCCCGAGGAAGGACCGGGACGAGGACTGCACGGGTCCCACGAAGAAGCACAGGAGCAGTCCGAAGATCCAGAACGCCGTGGTC
>NZ_JALDXU010000099.1:0-12247 GCF_032154715.1 Citricoccus sp.
ATCGCCGGCCGGGCCGCCGTGGGCGTGGCCTTCGTGGCGGCCCGCAGCAGGGGCGCCGGCGCCGGTCCCGCTCGGCGGCTCGCCGGGGCGGCGGCCCGGTGGCTGCTGCTGTTCACCCGGTCCCTGCCGCCGCCGGTCTGGGCCCTGCTGGCCCTGTTCCTGTTCCTGCCAGGGCCGCTGCCCGGGGCGCTGGCCCTCGCCGCCTACAACTTCGGGATCCTGGGGCGGTTGTGCGCCGAGGTGGTGGAGAACCTGGACCGGCGCGCCCATGACCACCTCGTCGCGGCCGGCTCCCCGCCACTCAGTGCCTTCGCCTACGGGATCGTCCCGCAAGCCGGAGGGCGATTCCTGTCCTACGGGCTGTACCGCTGGGAGGTGGCCATGCGGGAGACGGTCGTGGTCGGCGTCGTGGGGGCCGGCGGCCTGGGGCGGCTCCTGGAGGACCAGCGGGTCGCCTTCGACTACGGCGGCATGAGCGGGACCATCCTGGCCCTGGTGGTGCTCTCCGCCCTGGTCGATCTGATCAGCAGCGCCGTGCGGCGCACCCTGCGCTGACCAGACCGGTCAGGTCACTCGTCCCCGAGGCCCAGCTCCTTGGCCTTACGCTCCCACGCCTCATGCTCGTTGTCCCGCAGCTCGCGTTTCTCCACGCGGGCCTCGAGGCGGTCGATGCGGCGCTCCACCTCGGGCTTGACCTGCCCCGATTCCAACGCCTCGATGCGCTTCTTGAGGCTCTCGAGTTCCTTCGGGTCGGCATCGTTGTCCGAGCCCGGAATGGCCTTGCCGGTCACCATGCTGAACACCATGAGGCCGCCCCAGACGAGGATGGCGATGATGGCGACCCACGCGAACCATGGCATGGTGTTCTCCTTCTCGAGGACGGCGGCCGGGGCGCCCGCTGCGGTACGCGCCCGGCCGGCGTCGTGGTGGGTTATCTGATGGACTGGCCGGCGGAGCCGAGTTCCTGGCAGGCCTGCCCCACGCGGCTGGCCATGGCCTCCTCGGCCTTGGCGCCCCAGGTGCGCGGGTCGTAGAGCTTCTTGTTGCCGACCTCGCCGTCCACCTTCAGGACGCCGTCGTAGTTCTGGAACATGTGCGTCACCACCGGGCGGGTGAAAGCGTACTGGGTGTCCGTGTCCACGTTCATCTTGATGACGCCGTAGGACACCGCGTCCGAGATCTCCTGGGACGAGGAGCCGGACCCGCCGTGGAAGACCAGGTCGAAGGGGCGGTCCCGGCCGATGCTGGCGCCGACCTCCCGCTGGATCTCGTCCAGGATCTCCGGGCGCAGCTTGACGTTGCCCGGCTTGTACACGCCGTGGACGTTGCCGAAGGTCAGGGCCGTGATGTAGCGGCCGTTCTCCCCGGCGCCGAGGGCCTCGATGGTGGCCAGGCCGTCCGCCACGGAGGTGTAGAGCTTGTCATTGATCTCGTGCGCCACGCCGTCCTCCTCGCCGCCGACCACACCGATCTCCACCTCGAGGATCTGGCGGTTGGCGTGGGTGCGGGCCAGCAGCTCGCGGCCGATGCGCAGGTTCTCCTCGAGCGTCTCGGCCGAGCCGTCCCACATGTGGGAGTTGAAGAACGGGTCACGGCCGGCTTTGACCTCTGCCTCGGAGGCGTCCAGCAGCGGCATGACGAAGCCGTCCAGCTTGTCCTGGGGGCAGTGGTCCGTGTGCAGGGCGATGTTGACGTCGTACTGCTTGGCCACCTCGCGGGCGAAGGCCACCATGGCCAGCGAACCGGTGACCATGTCCTTGACGGAGGAGCCGGAGAAGTAGGCCGCGCCGCCTGTGGAGGCCTGGATGATGCCGTCCGAGCCGGTCTCGGCGAAGCCGCGGATCGCGGCGTTCAGCGTCTGGGAGCTGGTGACGTTGATGGCCGGGTAGGCATAGCCGCCGTTCTTGGCGGAGTCGATCATTTCGGCGTACTTGTCCGGTGAGGCGATGGGCATTGCGGCTCCTTGACATCGATAGGCATCGGGTGACCCTGTCCATGGCCCATCCTAGTCAACCGACCTCCCCAACCGAGCTACTCCACCGAGGCCGCCGGACCCGCCGGGCCGGCGGCCCGTCAGGGGCGCTGGCCGAAGACGTGCTGGCGGATCCACGCGTGCATGGCGATGCCGGCGGCGGAGGCGGCGTTGATGGACCGGGTGGATCCGTACTGCGCGATGGACAGCGTGGCCTCGGCCGCCGCATGGGCCTCCTCGGAGAGTCCTGGCCCCTCCTGGCCGAAGACCAGCACGCACCGCTCGGGCAGCGCGAACGTCTCCAACGGCACCGAGTCCGGGAAGATGTCGATGCCGACCACGGCCAGCCCCTCGGCTGCGGCCCAGGCCGTGAAGTCCTCCACGGTGGGGTGGTGGTGCACGTGCAGGTACCGGTCCGTGACCATGGCCCCGCGGCGGTTCCAACGGCGCCGCCCGATGATGTGCACGCCGGCGGCGTTGAAGGCGTTGGCGGTGCGCACCACGGTGCCGATGTTCAGGTCGTGCTGCCAGTTCTCGATCGCCACGTGGAACGGGTGCCGCTTGGTGTCCAGGTCCGCCACGATCGCCTCGAGCGTCCAGTACCGGTAGGGGTCCGCCACATTGCGCCGGTCGCCCCCACGCAGCAGGTCGGGGTCCCACTGCTCCCCCGCGGGCCAGTCGCCCTCCCAGGGGCCCACGCCCACCTCGCGCTCGGGTAGTGCCGAGTCCACCCCGCGCGCGACGTCGGCGCTCCCGTTCTCCGGTCCGTCCGGCACCGCGGCACCCGGGGTGCCGGGGCCGGCGTCGGGCGTCACTTGAGGCGGTCGACGAGCGCCCAGGAGGCGAGCGCCGAGGCCCCCGCCACGGTCAGGACGGCCGGCCACGGGCCGATCCTCTTGGCGAGGGGGTGGGAGGCGCCGAAGCCGCCGATGTACAGGGCCGACAGCGCGACGGTGGTGGCGGCTCCGCCCTTGGCGGCCCACGTGCGGCCCGCATAGGCGCCGGCCGCGGCCAGGACCACGCCGCCGAGGGCGCGGACCCCGGTCTCCCGGGCGGTGAGGTAGCCGCCGACGAGGCCGAGAGCGGCCAGGGGGGCGGTCACAACGGACTCTGCGGGCTTGAACACACCGGTTTCACTCATGGGCACCACGGTAGCCGGTGTCCACGGCGCACAATGGACCCGTGACCATCGTCGACAACGCCATCTACAAGGACGGCCAGCGCATCCTGGCGCCCACCTCGCTGCAGGAGACCTTCGAGCAGTGCAAACGGCTCGGCGGGATGGCGTGGGTGGGGCTGTACCGGCCGGACGAGGCGGAGTTGCAGGAGGTGGCGCACGAACTCAACCTGCACGAGCTGGCCGTGGAGGACGCCCTGGTGGGCGGGCAGCGGGCCAAGCTTGAGCGCTATGACGACGACCGCTTCTTCGTGTTGATCCCCGCCCGGTACCTGGACGAGTCGGAGACGGTGGAGTTCGGCGAGCTCAACGTGTTCGTGGGCCGCGACTTCGTGGTCACGGTCCGCCATTCGGAGGTCCCGGACCTCACCCGCGTCCGGCGGCACCTGGAGGAGCAACGGCCGGAACTGCTCGCCGCCGGGACCTCCGCAGTGGTGCACGGGATCCTCGACTCCGTGGTGGACGACTACTTCCCCGTGGCCGAGGGCCTGGAGAACGACATCGCCGAGATCGAGGACCAGATCTTCGCCGGGGACGGCAACGTGACCCGCCGCATCTATGAGCTCTCCCGCGAGGTGGTGGGTTTTCACCGGGCGATCCGATCCCTGCCGCACATGCTGGAGACCCTGGTCGAGGCCCTGGAGGGGGATCCGGGCAAGGTCGAGCTACTCCGCAAACTGCGTGACGTGCACGACCACAGCGTGCAGCTCAATGACCGCGTCACCTCCATGCGCACGATGCTCGAGCACGCCCTGGAGCTGGACTCCACCCTGACCTCGAAGAAGCTCGCCGAGGTCTCCGTGGCGCAGAACGAGCAGGTCAAGCGCATCTCGTCCTGGGCGGCCATCATCTTCGCCCCGCAGCTGGTGGGCTCGATCTACGGCATGAACTTCGACCTCATGCCCGAGCTGCACTGGGTGTGGGGCTACCCGTTCGCCCTGGGGCTGATGCTGGCCGTGGCGCTGACGCTGTTCATCCTGTTCAAGCGCAACGACTGGCTGTGACCCGCGAGGTCTACCGGTCAGTCGAGGCCGAGCTCGTCCTTGCCGAAGGCGTACAGGTACTGCACCCCGGCCTCCTCCTCGATGCGCTCGGCGGCGCCGGTGTCCCGGTCCACGATCACGGCCACGGCCTGCACCTGGCCACCGGCCTGGCGGACTCCCTCGACGGCGGTCAGCGCCGACCCGCCGGTGGTGGAGGTGTCCTCGAGGACGACGACGGGGCGTCCGTCCACCGACGGCCCCTCCACCTGGCGGCCCATGCCGTAGGACTTCTGCGCTTTGCGGACCACGAAGGCGTCCAGGGCCCGGCCCTGGCGGCCGGCCTCGTGCAGCATGGCGGTGCCGACCGGGTCCGCGCCCATGGTCAGCCCCCCGACGGACTGGGCCTCGACGCCGGCCTGGTCCAGCAGGTCCAGCATCACCCGTCCCACCAGCGGGGCAGCCTCATGGTGGAGGGTGATGCGGCGCAGGTCGATGTAGTAGTCGGCCTCCGTGCCGGAGGAGAGGGTGACCCTTCCGCGCACCACGGCCAGTTCCTTGATGAGTTCCAGCAGTCGGGCACGGTCCTGGGTCTGATTCGTCATGGACTCCATCCTAGATTCCCTGACTCTGGATTCTCCGGCAGTGCACTCCTAGGGTGGTGACATGAGTGACCCCATTGACCGGGAGGCCCCGACGGGCACCCCCACCGAACAGATGCTCAGCTACTGGATCAACCTGGTGGACACCCTGCTGACCACGCGCGTCAACGAGTCCCTCGCCGAACACGGGCTCACCCGCGCCCAGTGGCAGTTGATGAACACCCTGACGGCGCGGCCCCAGACCAGCGAGGAGCTCGGCCAGTCGCTGGCGCCGGCGGCGGCCACCACCGAGGAGGGTCCGCGGACGGTCGAGGAGCACCTGGACGAGCTCGTCGAGTCCGGCTGGCTGGTGGCCGAGGGCGGGATGTACACCCTCACCAGCACGGGACGCACGTCCGGCGAGCGCGTGGCCGCCGTGGTGGAGGAACTCCGGGCGGAGATCACCGAGGGGCTCGATGACGGGCAGTACCAGAGGGTGGTCCAGGCGCTGAAGACCATGGCCAGGAACCTCGGCTGGGAACATGCCTGAAACATCCCGGGGCCTAGGCTGGGCTCATGCGTGAACTGCAGCGAGAGATCATCGCCGAGATGGGCGTCAGCCCCGAGATCGATCCGGCCGTCGAGGCGGCCAGACGCGTGGCCTTCCTCCAGGATTATCTCCGGGCCTCTGGCGCCCAGGGATTCGCCCTCGGCATCTCCGGAGGCCTGGACTCCACCCTGGCCGGCCGCCTGGCCCAGCTGGCCGTCGAGGGGCTCCGGACTGAGGGCGAGCAGGCCGAGTTCGTCGCGGTCCGCCTGCCCTACAACGTGCAGCACGACGAGGACGACGCCCGGGCCGCCTTGGACTTCATCCGCGCCGACCGCGAGGTGACCTTTGACATCGCCGCCGCCGTGGACGGGTTCGAGTCCGAGTTCGACACCGCCCTCGGCGAACCGATCTCCGACTTCAACAAGGGCAATGTCAAGGCACGCGTGCGCATGGTCGCCCAGTATGCGATCGCCGGGGGCCATGGCCTCCTGGTGATCGGAACGGACCAGGCGGCCGAGTCCGTGACCGGGTTCTTCACCAAGTACGGCGACGGCGGCGCGGATGTGCTGCCGCTGTTCGGCTTGAACAAACGCCAGAATCGCTCGGTGCTCCGCCACCTCGGTGCCGCCGAGAGGCTGTGGTCCAAGGTGCCCACGGCGGACCTGCTGGACGGCAAACCGGGTCAGACCGACGAGGCCGAACTGGGTCTGGACTATGACACGATCGACGACTACCTTGAGGGCCGCACGGTCCCGGAGGAGGCCGCCGAGAAGCTGGAATCCATCTACCTGCGCTCCCGGCACAAGCGAACGACGCCGGTCACCATCCTGGACGGCTGGTGGCGCGGCTGACGTTCGCCCGGGCCTAACGCCCCACGGGCACCTTGCGCATGACCAGCCAGGACACCCCGTTGGCGAGGACGGCGATCACGACCAGCAGGCCGGCGATCTTGGCGATGAGGTTCGTCGTGAAGAACGTCATCAGGTCCACCCCGGTGCCGAGCACCAGGGCCACCGCCCCGAGGATGATGATCAGCAGCCCGGCGATCCCGGCCATCACGCCGTACTGGCCCCACCGCAGGTAGACGGCGGCCAGGCCGGCACCGACCGAGAGGCACACGAGGGCGATCGCGAAGCTGATGAGCAGGGCGGCCCCCAGGTCACCATCGCCCAGCGCGTAGACATCGAACATGCGTGCCCCGGTGAACCAGTGTCCGGTGGCCTGCTCCAGCAGCAGGAAGATGCCGATCAACGCCGCCAGGTAGACGGAGTGCACCACGATCCACAGGGCGGTCCCGGCCCAGTAGTGCCGGCGGGTGGATCCCATCATGCCGATGGCGAAGGGCATGGTCCGGGCGTAGGCGTAGACGCCGATCGTCACGATGAAACCCGGCCAGGACCACAGGGCGGCCTGGTTGTAGCGGAAGCCTTCGGCCAGTTCGTCGGCCGTAGCCGGCGTCAGGGCCACCAGCAGCAGGAAGATGACCACACACACGGCGGCCACGGAGGCCAGCATGATGATCGGCACCCAGAACATCTGCAGGCGGTCCACGAAGTGCAGCCGGACGATGCGCAGGACGGGATTCATCCCGTGGTGGGCGGAGGCGGCCGGGGCGGGCCCGGCCTGGGTCAGGGTTGCGGTGCTCATCGTGACTCCTTCGGGGTTCCGGCGACGGTCTCGCCCATGGTGTCGGTGGGCCGCGAGCCGATCGCGGCCACCAGGTCCTGGAGCCCGACCGGGCCGATCTCCAGGCGTTGCTCGGCCGCGGCGGCGGCCAGGCCGGCGTCGGGCTGTCCGGCCAGGGTGACGGAGGACAGGCCGCCGATCCGGCGGGAGTGCAGGATGCTCCTGCCCTCCGTGAGCTGCCCGACGGCGGCCGCCGGGCCAGAGAGGGAGAAGGCGGCGCTGCGCGCCGAGTCCGCATCGGCATCCATCAGGATCCGGCCGTCGTCGATCACGAGGACCTTCTCCAGCAGGTCCGCGGCCTCGTCGATGAGGTGGGTGGACATGACGATGGTGCGGGGGTGCTCCAGGTAGTCCTGCAGCATCACGTCGTAGAACAACTGGCGGGCCGTGGCATCCAGCCCGAGGTAGGGCTCGTCGAAGAACGTCAGCGGGGCCCGGGCCGCGAGGCCGACGACGATCGCCACCGAGGACAGCTGTCCGCGGGAGAGCTTCTGGATCTTCGTCTCCACCGGCAGCCGGAACATCCTCACCAGCCGTTCGGCGAATTCCTGGTCCCAGTTCTCGAAGAACCAGGGGGCGGACTTCAGCACGTGCCCCGCCTTGAAGGACTCCGGGTACTTCTGGTTCTCCCGGGCGAAGCACAGGCGGGAGGCAGTCTCGATGTCCTCGAAGGGTTCCCGGCCCAGCACGGAGACCTCCCCGTGAGTGGCTCGGTCCTGGCCGGAGAGGATGGACAGGGCGGTGGTCTTGCCCGCGCCGTTGCGGCCGAGCAGCCCGCAGATGGAGCCGGCGGGAATGTCGAAGTCGAGGCCGTGCAGGATCTCCTGGCGGCCGAAGGACTTACGCAGCCCGCGCACGCTGATCGCCGCCTCCGGGTTGGTCGGTTGCCCGGCCGGCAGCGGCCTGGCCTCGCGGCTCAGGGCGTCCGCGGCGTGGCCGGTGCCGGATGAGGCGTCCTGCGCGGTGTGGTGGAGGCCGCCGGGTGCGGTCTCGGGAACGGTGTTGGGAGTGAGGTGCATGATTCCCCCTACAGGGTTGATCGGGTGGTGTCGGCGGCGGGTGCGAGATCGGCGGCGGTGCGGCGGATCATCCCGGACAGGTCCTCCGGGGTGATCTCCAACCGGGCCGCCTCGGTGAGCAACGGGTGGATGTACTGCCGGGTGAAGGCCTCACGGCGGGAGCTCAGCAACTGCTGCCGGGCTCCGGGCGCCACGAACATGCCGATGCCCCGTTTCTTGTAGAGGATCCCCGCGTCCACGAGCAGGTTGATCCCCTTGTTGGCGGTGGCCGGATTGATCCGGAGGAACGCGGAGAACTCGGTGGTGGAGGGGACCTGTGTCTCCTCCGGGTAGGTCCCGTCCACGATCCCCTGCTCGATCCGGAGCGCCAATTGGCGGAAGATCGGCTGCGCGGCGTCCATCTCCATGCGGCGCTCCATTCCTGGGGTCAGAACCGAGTTCTTCTTTCGACGACTCGGTCCATTGGTTCATTACTTGCGTAACTAACCTAGCAACCTGTTTCCGCCCTGTCTACCCCACCCCTCCGGTTCGTTAGGCTGGCCAGGTGAAGATCGCGACCTGGAATGTGAACTCCCTCCGAGCCCGAGCCGACCGCGTCGAGTCCTGGCTCGAACGCACCGACGTGGATGTCCTGGCCATCCAGGAGACCAAGTGCAAGGACGAGAACTTCCCGTGGGAGCTCTTCGAGCGCATGGGCTACGAGGTGGCCCACTTCGGCTTCTCCCAGTGGAACGGGGTGGCCATCGCCTCTCGCGTGGGCCTGGCAGACGTCGAACGCACCTTCTCGGGCCAGCCCGCCTTCGGCAAGGGCGGCCTGGACCCGGTCCAGGAGGCCCGCGCCATCGCCGCGACGGTGGGCACCGGTGCGGACGCGGTGCGCCTGTGGTCCCTCTACGTCCCCAACGGCCGCGCCCTCGAGGACGAGCACATGCCCTACAAGCTGCAGTGGCTCCACATCCTCAAGGAGCAGGCCGCCGCGGACCTCGCCGCGGACCCGAACCTGCGCCTGGCCCTGACCGGTGACTGGAACATCGCCCCGCAGGACGAGGACGTCTGGGACATCCAGTTCTTCCGGGACCAGGGCCTGACCCACGTGTCCGCACCGGAGCGGGCCGCCTTCCACGCCTTCGAGGAGGCCGGGTTCCAGGACGTCGTCCGCCCGCGCCATCCGGGTCCCGGGGTCTACACCTACTGGGACTACACGCAGTTGCGCTTCCCCAAGAAGGAGGGCATGCGCATCGACTTCGTCCTGGCCTCCCCGGCCCTGGCCGACTCCGTCACGGACGCCTGGATCGATCGTGAGGAGCGCAAGGGCAAGGGCGCCTCGGACCACGCCCCCGTGGTCGTGGACCTCGGCCCCTGAGCGCCGAACGCCATGGAGTACCAGTCCGAGCTGCGCGTCTACCAGCCCCTCGCGGCCTTTCCCGACGCCGTCCAGGCCGAGTACCAGCGCGCCAGTCGCCGCACGCGCGCGGAGGCCGAGCAGGAGGCCGCCGGCCGCGCACAGCGCCGGCTGCTGCGCGACGTCACCGACCCGTTCCCGCACGGCCGTGACCTGGTCCGCGTGCTGCGGGTCCCCGTGGCCGACGGCGGGGCCCCGGTCTCCGAGTACTTCTGCCCAGACGAGATGGCCCTGCGGAGCGAGCTCGCGGCCGAGCAGCTGGCCGACTCGATGCGCCCGCAGATCTTCACCCTGCTCGTCCCCGAGGCGGCCCGGCAGGCCAACATCGAGCGGCTGGCGGAACGGCTGGAGTTCGGCGACCCCGAGGCCCTGCACCAGGTCCATACCCGCACCGCGGTGTGGGGCGTCCCCGCCAGCTGGTTCGCACTGGTGCACGAGGATGACGAGGTGACCGTGATCGGTAACCCGGACTCCCCCGCGTCCGTGCGCCTCACCGTGCCGCTGGAACTGGCCCTGGAGCGGGGCCGGCACGCCGCCGTCGTGCTCTCCCTGCACGCGCCGGACATGGACCTGCTGAACGATCTGACCGTCCTGGTGTCCTGGCTGGAGTCCTTCCATCCGGATTCCCACGTGGAACTGGACTACGGCGGGCTGGCCCGGCTCGTGTGGCCGGACGATTCCCCCTTCGACGTCCGCACCGCCGTCGAGGCCCTGGAGGACGGGGAGACCGAGGCCGCCGTGATCGCGAACCACCGGATGGTGCGCCGCTGGCTGCCGGTCCGGCAGCTGGGCCGGGCCAGCTGACGCCCACCCCTTCCCTGACACCGGCCGACCACTAGGCTGGGCGCATGACCACGGGACCGCTGAGCACCCCACCGTCCGAGGCACGCAACCATCCCGTCAACCCCTGGTGGGTGGACGCGGTGATCTACCAGGTCTACCCCCGTTCCTTCGCGGACGCGGACGGGGACGGCATGGGCGATCTCGCCGGCGTGACCGCCCAGTTGCCGTATCTCCAAGAGCTCGGGGTGGACGCGATCTGGCTCTCCCCGTTCTACGTCTCCCCGCAGCGGGACGGCGGCTACGACGTGGCCGACTACCGGGACGTGGATCCCCTCTTCGGCAACCTGGAGGATGCGGAACGGCTCCTGGACGCCGCTCACGAGTCCGGGCTCCGGGTGATCGTGGACCTGGTGCCCAACCACACCTCCTCCGCCCATCCCTGGTTCGTCGAGGCGCTGTCCGCCGATCCACGGACCGAGGCCGGCCGCGCGGTCCGCGACCGCTACCTGTTCCGGCCCGGGGCCGGTGTGGATGGCGCGGAGGCTCCGAACAATTGGCAGTCCACGTTCGGCGGGCCGGCATGGACCCGCACCACGAATCCGGACGGCACTCCCGGGGACTGGTACCTGCACCTGTTCGACTCGTCCCAACCGGACCTGAACTGGGACCACACCGAGGTCCGGGACGAGTTCGAGGACATCCTGCGCTTCTGGCTGGACCGCGGCGTGGACGGCTTCCGCGTGGACGTGGCCCACGGGCTCGTGAAGGCCGAGGGCCTGCCGGACCACCATGCCCGCCCCGGTATGGTCACGGATGCCGGGCTCCTCACCGCCGCAGGGGATGCCGATGCCGGTGAGGACGTCGCCGGCCACCGCGAGGCCAACCCGCAGGACCATGCCCATCCCGTCCCGTATCACGACCAGGAGGGGGTCCACGAGATCTACCGATCGTGGAACGCCGTCCTGGCGGACTATGACCACGATCCGATGCTCGTGGCCGAGGCCTGGGTATCCCCGCTGGAGCGGTTGTTCCGTTATGTCCGCCCGGGCGAGATGCACCAGGCCTTCAACTTCACCTTCCTCCTGGCCGGGTGGGACGCGGTGCGCATGTCCGATGCGATCACGGTCTCCGTCCAGGAGGCCGCGAAGGTCGGGGCGCCGAACACCTGGGTGCTGTCCAATCACGACACGGTCCGGCACGCCTCACGCTTCGGGCTCTCCGACCCCACGCGCTATCCCAACGGCCTCGGCGCCGAGGACGAACAGCCGGACGAGGCACTCGGCTGGAAGCGCGGCCGCGCCGCGGCGATGATCGAGCTGGGGCTGCCCGGATCGGCCTACATCTACCAGGGAGACGAGCTGGGCCTGCCCGAGCACACGACCTTGGACGACTCCCTCCGCCAGGACCCCACGTTCGTGCGCACCGAGGGCGAGGAGAAGGGCCGGGACGGCTGCCGCATCCCCCTGCCCTGGCGCGCCGACGCACCCGGGTTCGGCTTCGCCGTCGGACCTCAGGCCGGCGCCGTGCCGTCTCCGCCCACACCGGATGCTCATGCTTCCCCCGGGAACGACGCCGGCGCGGCACCGTCCGTTGCCGCGGCACCCTGGCTGCCCCAGCCGGAGTCCTACGGGACCTACGCGGCGGACCGGCAGGTCGACGTCGCCGGTTCGACCTTCGAGCTGTACCGTCAGCTGCTCGGCGTCCGCGGGGAGCTGGACCTGGGCACCGGGGCGTTCGCGTGGTCGCGGTTCCACAGCCCCGAGCTCGGCGTACTGGCCTTCACCGTGGCGACGGGCGGCGGCCAGGGCGGGTATGACCTCGATTCCGGTGACCACATCCCGGAGAAGGTCGCGCTGGTCATGGCCAACATGGGCCAGACTGCGGTGGAGATCCCGGAGGAGTACGCGGCGGCGATCTTCAGCCACGACGAGGCGCTGCAGGACGGGCAGCTGATGCCCGATTCCGCTGCCTGGTTCCTCCGGCGCTGAGGTGCAGGGAACGACGAAGGCCCCCACTCTGGTGAGGGGGGGCCTTCTGTTGCTGGTGGCTCCGACCGGCGTCGATCCGGTGACCTTTCGATTTTCAGTCGAACGCTCT
>NZ_JALDXU010000100.1:0-12103 GCF_032154715.1 Citricoccus sp.
GTTCCCGGCACCGGCCCGGTACCGTGGCGGAGACCGCAGGCACGGCATCTTGGACTTCCACGGCGGTCAGGGCACCGACAAGACCGGTCAGGTGCCCATCAGTCGCAGATCTGTCAGGCACGTCGCGTCGTCAGCGTTGCGGGTGGAGACCATCGACGTCGCGGACTTGCCGTCATGCTCCACCGTCAGCTCCGCCTCGATTCCCCGCGGCAGCCACAGACCCACGAAACCGTTGTCGAAGGTCTGAAGCCGGTCCGCGATGAGGACCTCCCCGGTCGCCTGGTCCAGGACGGTGACGCGCACATCCTGGTTCCGCAGCTCGCCGAGGCACGTCGTCAGGCTGTGAAAGTGGCACTCGTGCGTCTGCGACTCGTACGGTGCCGCCGAGACGTAGACCTCGTCGGCCGGCATCGCCACCGCGGCCTGCCGACCACGGTCGTCGGCCACGACCAATTGTTCCGACTGGACCGATGCCACCAGGTCGGTGGGCCGCTCGGCCACGGCCTGCGTATCCAGGCGCTCGATGATCGTTCGGGCGTCCAGGCCGACCAGGCCGTGATCGGCCAGCAGATCCGGATCGCCCACCACGGCGGAATCCGAGCCTGGGGCACCGTCCGAGCCTGGCGCGCCGTCCGGGCCGGCCGCCTCCGGCCCGGCATCCAGCAGGTCTCGCATCTCGCGGATCTCGGCGTTCTGGGTCTCGATGATGTCCTTGGCCAGCGCGACTGCATCCGGATCCTGTCCGCCGGCGACCTCGTCCTCGGCCATCTGCACGGCCCCTTCGTGGTGTTCGATCATCCCCTCGAGATACAGGCGGGTCGCCTCCGCGGTGTCGGCTTGTTCCAGTGTCTCGAGCTCGGCGGGCGCCAGCATGCCGTCCATGCCCCCATGGTCCATGGAGCCGTGATCTGTCGCCTGCGGATCCACGCCCCAGTCCTCCAGCCAGGAGTTCATCTGCTCGATCTCCGGGGCCTGCGCGGCTCTGATCTCCTCGGCCAGGGTGGCGACCTCCGGCCTCAAACCATCTTTGGCCAGCAGGATGTCGGACATCTCGACGGCCTGTTCGTGGTGCGGGATCATCATCTGCGCGAACATGACGTCGGCTGGGCCCGCCTCCCCGCTGGAGGCCGCCGACGACTCGGTGGATGACGCGCCGGCACTGTCACTCGGCCTCGTCCCGGAGTCTCCGGCACAACTGCTCAGGGTCAGCGCGGCGGAGAGGGCCGCGCCGAGGATCAGGGTGTTCCTCTTCAGGATGGTGTTCATGGTGGTTCTCGTCTCTGCTGTCGTCGATCGGGAGAGGCCCGGTTGATCGGTCATCCGGGCACCAGTGGCTGAGGCATCCGCAAAAGAGCATGGATGCCAGCCGCTCACGTCCGACTGATGCAGAGTTCCTGCAGGGAAGGTGGCCGGGGCACGACATGGCGCACCAGACCCGGCAACGGTCCCGCGCGGGGCCGCTGGCCGGTGGAAACGCGCAGCAGGCGTGGCGGTGTCAGCACGAAAAGCACCAGCAGCAACGCCACCAGGCAGGTCATCGCCAGGCCGAGATGGGCGGCGGGGCAGCCCTCACAGTCCAGGTCCCCTGCCGCGCCGGCCGCACCACCGTGGGTCGAGGAGCCACCGGTGGTGCCGGCGGTGCCGTCGGCGTGGTGCATCCCGACGCCGGCCACCGGTGCAGCGTCCCCGTCACCGGAGTGCACCACGCCTGGGGAACCGGTGGTGTGGGCGGCAGGAGCCGAGGCACCCTGTGCCGGATCGGACGCGGCCACGGCGGTCTGCACCTGCATGGTGTGCATGGCCAGGACCCCGAGCACCACCAGCACGGCCAGGAGGCCGCCCAGCAGAGCACAACGGGGGCCGGCCCGCAGGCGGCACCGGCTCGAGGCGCTGGACAGGGTGAACACGGCGTCCAGTCTAGGATCCTGCGTCCGCTTCACCGGCCAGCGTGGCCGGACGCAGGTCCACCTTCCGCAGCAGCTGGGCGTTCAGTGCTACCACCACCGTGGACAGGGACATGAGGATCGCCCCGACGCTCATGGGCAACACGAACCCGATCGGCGCGAGGACACCGGCGGCCAGAGGGACCGAGAACAGGTTGTATCCGGCCGCCCACCACAGGTTCTGCTTCATCTTCCGGTAGCTCGCGCGGGACAGCTCCGCCACGGACAGCACCGCCCGCGGGTCGTCGGAGGCCAGGATCACGCCGGCCGAGGCGATCGCCACGTCCGTGCCGGCACCGATCGCGATCCCGACGTCGGCCTGGGCCAGCGCGGGGGCGTCGTTGACACCGTCTCCCACCATGGCCACCTTGCCGCCCTCCTCCTGCAGCTGCTGGACCTTGGCGGACTTGTCCTCCGGCCGCACCCCGGCGAAGTAGCGCTCGATGCCCAGCTCACCGGCCACGGCGGCCGCCACGGCCTCGGCGTCGCCGGTGATCATGACCACCTGGACGCCGCGGTCCCTCAGACCGGTCACGGCGTCCCGGGACTCGGGCCGGATCTCGTCGGCCAGTCTCAGGGCGCCGGCGACCTGGCCGTCCACGATCACGTGCAGGATGATCGCCCCCTCCTCACGCCAGTCGTCGGCGATCGGCAGCTCGCCCATCCCCTCCTGCTCCAGCAGGTACGGTCCACCCACCATCACCGTGTGCGTCGCGGCCTCAGCCCCTTCCCCGCCGCGGTCCCCGCGCCCGTCCTTGCCCCCGTCCGCACCGATCACGACGTCGGCCCGGACCCCGACCGCCGGAGAGGAGGAGAAACCGCTCGCGGCGGGCACCTCCAGGTCCCGCTCGGCCGCCGCGGCGACGATGGCCCGCGCCAGCGGGTGCTCGGAATCCGCCTCGGCCGCGGCCGCGAGCGCCAGGAGGCGGCCGGCGTCGTACCCGGTGGCCGGTTCCACGCCGGTGACCGCCGGGGCACCCTTGGTCAGGGTGCCGGTCTTGTCGAACAGCACCGTGTCCACGGTGCGCATGGCCTCCAGCGCGAGCCGGTCCTTGACGAGCACGCCGCCGCGGGCCGCCCGCTCGGTGGCGATCGAGACGACGAGCGGGATGGCGAGGCCGAGGGCGTGCGGGCAGGCGATGACCAGCACCGTGATGGTGCGGACCACCGACTCGTCCGGCAGCCCGAGGGCGGTCCAGACGATCGCGGTGATGACAGCGGCACCGAGGGCGAACCAGAACAGCCAGGCGGCCGCCCGGTCCGCCAGTCGCTGCGCACGCGAGGACGAGGACTGGGCCTGGGTGACGAGCCGCTGGATGCCCGCCAGGGCGGTGTCCTCACCGACGGCCGTCACCTCCACGCGAATCCCTGAGTCCGTGGCGACGGTGCCGGCCACCACGGGATCGCCCTCGGACCGGCGCACGGTGACCGACTCACCGGTGATCATCGACTCGTCCATGGACGCCGAGCCGTCCACCACGGTGCCGTCGGCCGGGACCCGGCCGCCCGGCCGGACGATGACCACGTCTCCGTGGCGCAGTTCGGACGGAGCGACGGTGGTGATGGTGCTTCCGTCGGGCCCACCGACGCGTTCCGCCTCGTCCGGCAGCAGCGCGGCGAGGGAGTCGAGTGCGGAGGTGGTCTGGGCCAGGGAGCGCATCTCCACCCAGTGGCCCAGGAGCATGATGACGATCAGCAGGGCCAGTTCCCACCAGAATTCAAGTTCGTGGTGCAGCAGACCGAGGGTGGCACCCCAGGAGGCGAGGAAGGCCACCGTGATCGCCAGGCCGATGAGCAGCATCATCCCCGGTTGGCGCTGGCGGATCTCGCTGACCGCCCCGGTCAGGAACGGCCGGCCGCCCCAGAGGTACATCACGGTTCCGAGGACCGGGGCGATCCAGGCTGCCCAGCCGGGGACCTCGTAGCCGAGGATCATGCCGAACATGGGCGAGGTCGCGACCACCGGGACGCCCATCGCGAGCATGATCCAGAACAGGCGGCGGAATTGGCCGACATGGTGCGAGTGATCGTGACCGCCGTGCTCACCGTGCTCCCGCTGGCCTCCGTGCTCGCTGTGGCCTCCGTGCTCGCCATGACCGTTGTGACCGGGGTGCTCGCTCTGCGGCTGCTGGCGGTGATCCTGACCGGCGTGCTGATCAAGTGGGACGTGTCCGCTCACGGTCGTTCCTTTCGCTCGTGTTCCTCGTGAAGGCCCCGCTGGGGCCCTTGTCGCGGCAACCATACCCCTGGGGGGTATCTGAATCAAGGCGGGACCCACGCGATCCGTCGCCACTGGACCGGTTAGCGATCAGTAACTAGAGTCGGCACCGACCGATCTTCGTGATCCCGATCACACCCGCTGACAGGAGTCCCATGACCACCCAGCTCTCCCTTGACCGCGGCGAGACCAGCACTCCCCTCTTGGAGGAGACCATCGGCGCGAACCTGGCCCGCACCGTCGCCGCCTTCGGCGAGCGCGAAGCGCTGGTGGACGTGCCGAGCGGGCGGCGCTGGACGTACGCGGAGTTCGCGGCCGACGTCGACCGCGTGGCCACCGGACTGCTGGGGATGGGCATCGAGACGGGTGACCGGGTGGGAATCTGGGCGCCGAACCTGCCCGAATGGACGCTGATCCAGTACGCCACCGCGCGGATGGGCGCGATCCTGGTGAACATCAATCCGGCCTACCGGACGGAGGAGCTCCAGTACGTGCTCCACCAGTCCGGGATCCGCACCGTGGTGGCGGCGGGATCGTTCAAGACCTCGGACTACGAGGCGATGCTGACCCAGGTCGAGCCCCACTGCCCAGAGCTGCAGGACGTGGTGATCATCGGCGGCGAGGAGTGGAACCGGCTGGCCGGCACGGACGCGGACCCGGTCCGCCTGGAGCGGATCGCCGCGCATCTGACCCCGGACGACCCGATCAACATCCAGTACACGTCCGGCACCACGGGCTTCCCCAAGGGCGCCACCCTGTCCCACCGCAACATCCTCAACAACGGCTTCTTCGTCGGCGAGCGTGTGCAGTACACCGAGGCCGACCGGGTCTGCATCCCCGTGCCCTTCTACCACTGCTTCGGCATGGTGATGGGCAACCTGGCGTGCACCACCCACGGGGCGGCCATGGTCATCCCAGCCCCGGGATTCGACCCCACCGCCAGCCTGCACGCCGTGGCCACCGAGCGCTGCACCTCCCTGTACGGGGTGCCCACCATGTTCATCGCCGAGCTCGGCCTGGAGGACTTCACCTCCTACGACCTCTCCACCCTGCGCACCGGCATCATGGCCGGCTCGCCCTGCCCGGAGCACGTGATGCGCCAGGTGATCGAGCAGATGAACATGCGGGACGTCTCCATCTGTTACGGGATGACGGAGACCTCCCCGGTCTCCCTCCAGACCACCGCGGGGGACAGCCTGGACCAGCGCGTCGGCACCGTGGGGCGCGTGGGGCCCCACCTCGAGGTCCGCGTGGTGGATCCGGTCTCCGGCGAGGTGCTGCCCCGCGGGGAGGCCGGCGAGCTGCAGACCCTGGGCTACTCCGTGATGAAGGGCTACTGGAACGATCCGGACAAGACCGCCGAGGCCATCGATGCCGAGGGCTGGATGCACACCGGGGACATCGGCCTGATGGACGCGGACGGCTATGTGCAGATCACCGGCCGCATCAAGGACATGGTGATCCGCGGCGGGGAGAACATCTACCCGCGCGAGATCGAGGAGTTCCTCTACACCCACCCGGACATTGTGGACGCCCAGGTGGTCGGAGTGCCGGACGAGAAGTACGGCGAGGAGTTGATGGCGTGGATCCGGATCCGCGAGGGCGCCCCGGAGCCCACCGCCTCCTCACTGCGTGAGTTCTGCTCCGGAAAGATCGCGCACTACAAGGTGCCCCGCTACGTGCAGGTCATCGAGGAGTTCCCCATGACGGTCACCGGCAAGGTCCGCAAAGTGGATCTGCGAGCGCAGGCGATGGACCTGCTCGCCTGAGAATCCGCAGGGCGGCCGGAGGTGATCCGGAGTCAGCCCAGGCGTTGCCGGATGCCCCGCCCCCGCTCATCATGCGATGATCCGGGTGTCGCACGCCGAATCAGGCGCGACACCCGGAAATTCGCAGGACGAGGTTGTCGACCGGAGCGACCAGAGCAAGGAGGCTCATGCACGAGGAGTTCACGGCCCATGCCCGGGACGGCTTTCCGCTCGCGATCCAGACTGGCGGGCCCGAGGACGCCCCAGCCCTGCTGCTGCTCCCCGGCCAGGCGAACTCGCACCACTGGTGGGACGGGATCCGCACCGCTTACGAGGACACCCACCGCACCGTCACCGTGGACTATCGCGGCACCGGCCACAGCCGTGGAGACCTGGGCGACTGGACCACCGCTCTCTTCGCCGAGGACGCCGTGGCGGCCCTGGACCATGCGGGGATCCACACCGCTGCCGTGTTCGGCACCTCCATGGGCGGTCGCGTGGCGCAGATGCTCACGGTGAACCACCCGGACCGGGTGACCGCCCTGGTCCTGGGCTGCACCTCCCCCGGCGGGGAGCATGCCCACGAGCGCAAGCAGGAGACCCGGCAGTGGCTGGCGCAGGGGTCCCGCGAGGAGCAGCAGGCCAAACTGCACGAGCTCTTCTACACCCCCGACTGGCCCGGACGGCCCGAGGACAGCACCCTGCTCGGCGATCCGACCATGAGCCCCCGCGAGCAGGTGGGCCACCGCCGGGCCAGTGACCGCCACGATGCCTGGGGCGCCCTGCCGTCGTTCACCGCCCCCACGCTGGTCCTGCACGGCACCGAGGACCTCATGGTCCCGGCCGAGAACGCCGCCCTGATCGCCCAGCGGATCCCCGGCGCCCGGCTGCGCCTCTATCCGGGCGGCCGGCACGGGTTCTTCGAGGAGTTCGCCGAGCAGGTGGTGCCGGACGTCCTGGGATTCCTGGCCGACGTCGGCCCCTCGGGTTCCTGAGGCGGCTACCCGCCGCCCCGCACCAGCGTTTTGCGGGCAGAATTCACAAGTGGTTCTGCCCGCGAAACGCTGGCGGTTGGGTGGCTAGACCATGCCGGAGGACAGGAACGGCACCATCAAGGAAGTCACAAAGAGCACCAGCACCCCGCCGAGCCGGGTGGCGATGGTGGCGAAAGGAATCAGGTTCATGCGCTCGGCAGCGGAGAGCACCGCGACGTCGCCGGAGCCGCCCGTGTCCGCCATGACGAGTCCCGGCAGGAGACATGCCTCGATGAAGTAGAACTTCATGAAGTAGCCCAGGATGCCGGACACCACGGCAGCGAAGACCACGGTCGCGACTGTCATCAGCAGCAGCGTCGGGTTGCTCAAGGCGGCCAGCACACCGTCGATGTCGATGATCGAGGTCGAGAGCGCGACCACGAGGGCCGGGACGAAGGCCGACATGGTCAACTCGCTCCACGCTGACGAGGCCTCCTCGAGCTCCTTCGGGAGAAGCCCGAGGATCTTCACGGCGGCGGCGATGATGACCGCCCAGGCATAGTGGTGCAGGGATGGGATGAGCGCATTGAGCAGCATTCCGGCCAGCAGGATGATGCCCGCCAGGACCAGGCCCTGCGCCATGTGGACGAACCTGGCGCTATACACCTTCTCCTCCTGGACCAGGTCGCCGTTCGTGTCGTGCACCCGCAGTAGGTCGCCATTGCCGTTGAAGCCGACGAAGGGTTTTGCGCCCCGTTTGCCGATGCCGTTGAGAATCGCCGCGAGGAACACGCAGAGCAGATTGGCGAAGATGACCACGGACATCAGCTCGCTGAGGAAGTCGGCGGCGTTGCCACCGGTCTGGGCCGCGTACATGTCGGACATCGGCAGGGCGCCCAGCGGCAGGCCACCGGCCATGATCGGCCCAGCCACGAAGAGGATGGCCTTCACGAATCCGAAGCCGATCGCGGCGCCGATGGCACCGACGGCGAGGAAGACAAGGACGACGGTGCCGGCCACCGGGAGCAGGTAGCGCAGGCCGGCCTTGATGAGCAGCTTTCGGGGCATGCCGAGGATGGCGCCGGCGATCACGCCCATGATGACGAAGTCCGTGAAGCCCTGGTCCTCGACGAAGGTGTCGATCACGGTCACGACAGACTCGGGCATCACGCCGACCTGGACCAGGATGGCTGGGACGATCAGGCACAGAATGATCGGCAGGCCGAAGTCGCGCAGCACCGGGAGGCTGTCACCGATCTTGGTGAGGGCCCCGGCGATCACCATGGTCACCGTGAAGCCGATGAGCATGGACGGCGGGAGGTGGTCCGTCACCGCCGCCACCGTCAGCAGCAGGAAGAGTGCGGCAAAGTAGACGAGCGGGATGCCCATCACCTTGACGGACGTCCACCACCTCCCCGTGGTGCCGTCCGCCGGCCCGGAACCACCCGGGGGGTTCGTCTCGCGGTAGGTTCCGGACAATCTGCCCGGATGATCCTGGGTGGCGGTCGGCGCTGCGGTGTGGTTCGACATGTGGATCTCCTAGCTGGGCTGGACGGCACGGATGCGCCGCCGTTCGGGAGTGCTGCTGTCTGGTGGTGCTTCTATCAGTCGGGAGCGTCGGTTTCGGTGGCGGCCACGAGGTTCTCGAGATCTTGGGCGGCGGCAATCGTCTCCAGGAGTCGGTTTTCGGCCTCCTGCGCGAGGACGCACTGCCGGACGATCTGGGGGAAGAGGTCATGGGGGACCACACACACGCCATCCCCGTCCGCCACGAGATAGTCGCCGGGACGGACCACGGCGTTGCCCAGGGCCACCGGTCCGTTGATCGCCACCGTCTCGGCGCGGTATCGCACGGCGTGCGGGGTGCGGCCGTGGGACCAGACCGGTAGCCCGGTGGCCGTGATGGAGTCGCCGTCTCGCGCGCCGCCGTCCGTCACAACGCCGGCCACCCCGGCCTTGCGCGCCCAGGCGGCGGAGAGTCCGCCCACCACGGCGAGGTCCGAGAGGGCTCCAGCGCCGACTACGGCGACGTCCCCGGGCCGGGCCACGCCGTAGAGGTCCCGGTCGCCCAACTGGAGGCCTGCTCCGCGGTCCCGGTTGGCGGAGACGTCCCCGTCGAGAGGCGCGTAGTGCAGGGTGACGGCGGGGCCCACGATGCGCTGGCCGACGGTCAGCGGCGACATCTCGGTGCTCGTCAGCACCGCGCCGCGGCTGGACTTGTCCAGGGCATCGGCCACCGCCGAGCTGATGTCCGGCAGGGCCAGCAGCTCCGCACCCATTGACTCAGGGTGGCGGGGCACGTCCACGGTCCGGATGAGCTCGGACGGCACACGTCCTGGCAGCCGTCGCCGGACATCCTCCGGCAGTGAGGCGCCGGCGCTGGTGGCGGTGGGGGCGGCCATCGGCTCAGGCCCCTGCTTGGAGACGGATGGGCGTGGGCATCGGGGCGTCTCGGGTCAGCGGGACTGCCGGCTTGCTCCGCCGGCGCCGCCCCTCGAATGCCGCGATCTCGTCCTCGGCCTGGAGGGTCAGGGAGATCTCGTCGATGCCGTTGAGCACGCGCCAGCGGAAGTCCGCCGGGTACTCAAAGCCGAAGGTCATCCCGGCCACGGAGACCTCGAGTTTCTCCAGGTCCACGGTGACCGGCTCGTCCGGGTGGTTTTCGACCTGCTTCCAGAGCTGCGTGATCGAGTCCTGTGGCATGGTGCCGGCCACAAGTCCGTTGGCCGCGGCGTTGTTGCGGAAGATGTCCCCGAATCGCGTAGAAAAAACGGCCCGGAAACCGTAGTCCATGATCGCCCAGACGGCCCATTCCCGGGAGGAGCCGACCCCGAAGTTCTCCCCCGCGACGAGCACGGTGGCGCCGTTATACTGCGGCTGGTTCAGCACGAAGTCCGGCTCCGTGCGTAGATCCGCCATCATGCCCTCGCCGAAACCGGCCTTCGTGACCCGGGTGGCGCAGAAGCGCACGGGGATGATCTGGTCCGTGTCGATGTCCGTCTTGCGCAGCGGGACGGCTGTGCCGGTGTGGGCGGTGAATGCTTCCATGTCAGCCTCCTTCAGAGGGCAGGTCGGAGGGAGAGGTCGGTCGGTTCGGCGAGGCGGCCCAGCACGGCGCTGGCTGCTGCCACGCGCGGGGACACCACGTGGGTGCGCGCACCCGGCCCCTGACGGCCCTCGAAGTTGCGGTTGTTGGTGGAGGCGGAGCGGTCGCCCACGCCCAGCCGGTCGGCGTTCAGCCCGACGCACATGGAGCAGCCCGAGTGTCGAAACTGGACGCCGGCGTCCTCGAAGACCTGGTCGAGCCCCTCCTCGATCGCCTGACGACGGACCGTCTCCGAGCCAGGGACCAGGAACACCTTCACGTCCGGGGAGACCGTCCGGCCCTTCCACACTTCAGCCACGGACCGAAGGTCCTCGATGCGGCCGTTCGTGCAGGAGCCGATAAACACGGAGTTGATGGCGATGGATTTCATGGGCGTGCCGGGTTCCAGCCCCATGTACTCCAGGGCCCGCTCGGCGGCGGCCTGCTCGGTCTCGTCGCCCAGCCCGACCGGGTCCGGGACAACGCCGGAGATCGTCACCGTCTGGGACGGCTTGGTCCCCCAGGTCACCTGGGGGGACAACGTGGCGGCATCGATGTGCACCTCCCGGTCGAACACGGCGTCCTCATCTGAGGTGAACGTCTTCCAGTATTCGACCTCGGCGTCGAACGCGGCGCCGGTCGGCACGAACTTCCGCCCCCGCAGGTAATCGAAGGTGACCTCGTCCGGGGCCACGATCCCGGCGCGGGCCCCGGCCTCAATGCTCATGTTGCATAGGGTCATCCGCCCCTCCATAGACATGCTTCGAATCGCCGAGCCCTGGTACTCGATGACGTGGCCCTGGCCACCGCCGGTACCGATCTGCCGGATCATGGCCAGCGCCACGTCCTTGGCCGTGACGCCCTCAGCCAGCTCGCCCTCCACGGTGACCCGCATGTTTTTCATCTTGCGCATCGGCAGGGTCTGGGTGGCCAGCACATGTTCCACCTGCGAGGTGCCGATGCCGAAGGCCAGAGCCCCCATCGCGCCGTTGGTGGTGGTGTGCGAGTCACAGCAGACCACGGTCATCCCGGGCTGCGAGATGCCCAGCTCGGGGCCGATCACGTGCACGATGCCCCGGGATTCGTTGCCGAGACTGTACAGTTCGATCCCGAATTCCTCGCAATTGCGCCGGATGTGGCTGACTTGCAGGGCCGCCGGGGTGTTCGAGATGTCCCCAAGGATGTTCGTGGTTGGGACGATGTGGTCCTCCGTCCCGAGCGTGAGCTCTGGGTGCCGCACCCCGCGTCCGGCCTCCCGCAGCCCGTCGAACGCGGCGGGGGTGTTGGCCTCGTGCAGCAGGTGGAAATCGATGTAGATCAGGTCCGTGCCGTCGTCGTTATGCCGCACGACGTGCTCGTTCCACATCTTGTCCGCGGCCGTGAGCCCCGTGGTGGCCCTACGGCCGGAATCTGGAGCGGTGTTATCGGGACTGTCAGTCAGGGTGGTGGTCATCAGGAGAGCATCCTCATCGGGTCGTTCAGGGCGCGGCCGAGGTCGGCCAGGAAGGTGGAGATGGCGGCACCGTCCACGATGCGGTGGTCGGCGGAGACGGAGAGGGTGGTGACCTGGCGGACGGCGAGTTCGTCGCCGACCACCCACGGCTTCTTGGCGATCTGGCCGAAGGCGATGATGGCACACTCCCCCGGATTGATGATCGGGGTGCCGGCGTCCACGCCGAACATGCCGACGTTGGTGATCGTGATGGTGCCCCCGGCCTGGGCCGCCGGCGTGGTCGTCCCCGCGCGGGCCGTCCCGGCCAGTTCTGTGATGGCGCTGGCGAGCTGGGCGAGACCAAGCTCCTGGGCGTCCTTGATGTTGGGCACGATCAGTCCGCGGTCCGTGGCGGCGGCGATCCCGAGGTTCACGTAGTCCTTGACCACGATCTCCTCCCCGTCCAGAGACGCGTTCATCTGCGGCGTCCGGGCCAGCGCCCAGCACACGGCTCTTGCCAGCACCGCGAGCGGGGAAACCTTGACGCCCTCGCCGAAAGACTGCTCGGCTTTGGCGCGGGCCAGGTAATCCATGGTGGCCGTCACGTCCACGTCGAGGAACTCGGTGACGTGAGGCGCCGTGAAGGCCGAGGCCACCATGGCCTTCGCCGTCGCCTTCCGCACGCCCTTGACCGGAATCCGGG
>NZ_JALDXU010000101.1:0-12031 GCF_032154715.1 Citricoccus sp.
GGCCATCCCCACCGGTGGGGATGGCCCGCACAGCGGGGGGCTGGCCGTTCAGGCCGGAGGATCAGCCCTTGTAGCCGGTGCGCCAGCCGCCCTGGTAGGACTCACGGGCCACGGCGGAGAACGGAACCGGGGAGACCGTGGCGGAGACCTCGGTCTGGACGTGCGGCTCGACGGTGGTCTTCCGGGTGCCGCCGTCCGGCTCGCCCCAGACGACCTTCAGCTCGGCGCCCTCGGGGACGTCCGGGTTGATGGTGGCCAGGGAGAGGGCGCGCTTCTCATTGGCGGAGTAGCCGGTGAACATGGACACGCCGACCACGTTGCCGTCGGCGTCCACCACGGCGTCGTAGTTCGAGGAGCCGTAGTTGGCCAGCGGCAGGTCGAAGTACTTGAAGGGGGTGCCCTCCGTGTCGTACAGCGAGGACTGGATGCGCTTGATGTCCTCGGGGTCCCAGGCGAGGGTGACCTTCTTGCGCTGGGCGGCCGGGTCGATCTTCTCGAGGGCCTCACGGCCGATGAAGTCGTGATCGAACTTCACGAAGTTGCCATAGCCCAGCTCCCACGGGTTGAGGTAGTAGTCCTCAATGTTGTCCGAGACGAAGGAACCGGCCACGGCGTTGTTGGCCTCGTAGGAATCGGCGCCCAGCCACTGGCGGTACTCGGCCATCATGCCGTCGCCGGTGTAGATCGCCGGCAGCGGGGACGGGATCCAGCCGGACTCCAGGGTGTTGGACGGGTAGGCGCGGGAGCCCACGGGCAGCATGCCGAACTCGGCGCCGGCGGTCACGATGGCGTCGCGGATGCGATCGTAGTCGGCGTAGGGGCCCCAGATCTCCAGGCCCGGGGCGCCGGACATGCCGTGGCGCAGGGTGCGGACCTGGGTGCCGTCGATGTTCATCCAGGACATGTTGAAGAAGCCCAGCTGCTCCAGCTTCTCGCCGTGCAGCTTCTCGATGATCTCCCAGGCGCGCGGGCCCTGGATCTGGAAGCGGTAGTACTCGCGGTGCACCGGCTTGCCCATGGGGCGGGACGGGGAGCGGCGGTCCTCGACGATCTCGAGGTTCTTGTAGTCACCGCGCTGGGCCTGGAAGAGCATCCAGTTGGTGACGGGGGCGCGGCCCACGTACACGTACTCCTCCTCTTCCTGGCGGAACAGGATGCCGTCACCGATGACGTGGCCGGCGGGGGTGGTGGGCACGTACTGCTTGGCCTTGTTCACGGGGAACTTGGCCACGGAGTTGATGGCGGTGTCCGAGATCAGCTTGATCGCGTCCGGGCCGCGCAGGATCAGGTTGTCCATATGGTGCGACTGGTCGAACAGCACGGCCGACTCACGCCAGGCGCGCTGCTCCGAGCGCCAGTTGGAGAACTCCGGGGCGACGACGGGGTAGATGTAGGCGCCGATCTGGGAGTTGCGCAGGTGGTCAACCACGTTGCCGGACGCGTCCAGCACGTCCTGCAGGGACTTGGTGTTTGCAACGGTTTCGGTCATCGAAACGGTCCTTTCTGGGTTTACTGCCGGGGCGACCGCGCGGACGGGGGTGATCCGCACCACACGAGGTTCACCCCAAACCATATACCTATGACGATAGGTATGTCGATACCTTTCTCGCGCCCACCTCCCCGCATTCTTTGCCCTACCCGCCCCGGGCGCAACACCGGCGCCCGGGCTACGCTCGGACCATGAGCGAAGAACCGACCGACCGCACCGCCGCCCTGCCCACGATCGGCTTGGACGGCCCCATCGATCCGGCCACGGACGGCGTCAGCTTCCACACGCGCAAGTGGGTCAAGCCCGAGGACCTCAACGCCAACGGCACCCTCTTCGGCGGCTCACTCCTGCGCTGGATCGACGAGCAGGCCGCGATCTACGCCATCATCCAGCTCGGCAACCACCGCAGCGTCACCAAGCTGATCTCCGAGATCAACTTCGTCTCCTCCGCCGAGCAGGGCGACATGATCGAGATGGGCCTGAAGGCCACGCGCTTCGGCAGCACCTCCCTGACCATGCGCGCCGAGGTCCGCAACATGATCACCCGCCAGGTCATCCTCACCATCGAGAAGATCGTCTTCGTCTCCCTCGGCCCGGACGGCAAACCCGTCCCGCACGGCTACACGGACATCACCTACCACCGGGACCGCCTACCGGTGCAGAACCGCGGTTGACCCGGCACCACACCCCCGTGCCCGACGCCGGCCCTCGCCTCCCCGACCTGGCCCGCCGGGCCGGTGGCAGAGAATCACAAGCGACTTGATATCCTCGAAAGGGTGACTGAGATCGAACGAGACCCGCGCGGTGCCCCGGCCACGGACCGGCTGAACTACACCGCCTATCGGCTGAGCCGCGCGCTGGACCGGTTCACCGAGAACCTGGCCCTGGCCCACGGGGTCACGCTGTCACAGTTCCTGATCCTCCAGGTCCTGGGCGAGGGGCTGCCCCTCTCCAACGCCCAGCTGGGACGGCGGACCTTCGTCAGCGCACAGGCGGCCCACCTGGTGGCCAACGAATTGATCGACCTCGGCCTCGTGGATCGCGGCAACCACCCGACGAACCGGCGGGTGCGCCTGGTCCAGCTGACCGAGAGCGGCTGGGACCTGGTGCAACGCTGCGCGCAGGAGCTCCAGCGTCACGAGCGGCGGCTCACCGCTGCCGTGGGCGAGGACCTCGGCAACTCGATCGTCGACGTCCTGGACCATGCGGCCCGCGAGCTCGCCGGCGGGTACTTCGGCGATGACGAGGCCGAGGTGGCCGCGATCTCCCGGCGCCAGATCACCAGCCGGCCCCGGCACGTCCCCTCCCGCCTGGCCGCCAACCGCCTGCGCTCCGCCGGCAAGGACGCTCAGACCGGCCCTGCCGCGGACTAGTCCCGTTCCGCCGGTGCCGTCCGGACCAGCACCAGCACGGTGCAGGCCAACGCGCTCGCGGCGGCCACCGCCAGGGACACCCGCCCGGAGCTGGCGTCGATCAGCCAGCCCATGAGCAGGGCGCCGAACGGCACCATTCCGTAGCTGCCGAGGGTCATCCAGGACATCATGCGCCCGATGAACCGGGGGTCCACGGACTCCTGAGCCGCGGCGTTGACGATTCCCTGGTAGTAGCCGATGCCCAGTCCCAGCAGCGGGGCGGCCCACAGGAAGAGCACCAGCGTGGGGGCGGCCGCGTTCAGCGCCAGCACCACCCCGAACACCGCCGTGGCCGGGACCATCGCCCGGACAGAGACGGCCCGCTGCCGGGCCGCCAGGATTCCTCCCAGCACGGCACCCACGGCATTGAGCGTGTGCACGGCGCCGACCGCACTGGCGTCCCCGCCATAGCTCAGATCCACCGTGGAGGTCAGCACCAGCCCGAAGTTCATGGCCAGCAGGGACACCACCACATTCACCACCAGCAGGGTGTTCACGTCCCGGCCGCGCTGGAACGGGACCCGGCCGCGCTGGGGATCGCCGTCGTCGTGCCGCCCCCGCTGGTGCAGCTTGGCCGGGCGGATCATCCACCGGGAGCCGAAGACCACGAGGTAGGCGCCGGCGTTGATGAGGATGCACAGTGCCGCGCCGAGGCCCTGGAAGGCGAGCCCTGCGAGTGCCGGGCCGACGGAGCGGGCGGCCGCCAGGGCGATGGTGCTGATCGAGGCCGCACTGGACAGGCCCCCGGGGCCCACGAGTTCGAAGATGATCGCCTGCGCGGCGACGCGTTCGAAGGCCTGGACGGACCCGAGCACGCCGACCAACCCGTAGATCAGCCACAGGTTCGGGTCCTCGGTCACCACCAGCGCCAGGGCGGCGGTGACCACGGCGGAGAGCAGCGAGGTCACCAGCAACACGGTCCGCGGGGCCACCCGGTCCACGAGCCGCCCGGCGGCCAGGCCCAGCACGAAGATGGGCAGGAACTGCGCGATCGTGATGCCGCTCAGGGCCTGGGCGCTGCCCGTGGCGTTGAGGACGACCAGCTGCAGGGCCAGGTTCTGGAACCAGACGCCCGTGTTGGAGATGGCCTGGCCGACGAAGTACAGGGAGAAGTTCCGCTGCCGGAACGGGCCGGGTTCCCCTGGCTCAGACACGGTGCCGGATGAACTCGGCTATCCGCTCGGGGATCCGGGCGGCCGAACTCGACCGCTGATCCGCGTTGTTGGCCCGGATCTCCAGCACCGGGATCCCCTCGGCCTCCAGGGCCTCGGTGATGAATCCGCTGCCCGGGGTGTCGTCGGCCACCAGGTGCACCACGCCGTCCACGCCGTGGGTCAGGGCCTCCTTCACGTACCACTGGGAGGACCACGGGGGGACGTAGAGCTGGTCGGTGATCCCCACGAACCGGGCGGCGAGCGCCCGCACGGGGTCGTCGCCGTACCGGACGTAGCCGTCCGCGGCGATCGCGAGGTACATCGACCACACGAACACCGCCCCGAACTCCTCCTGGAACCGGGTGTAGAGACCCAGGTCTGACCACAGTCCGCGGCCGACCCACATCAGCCGCTTCCGCTCCCCCGGGCACACGGCGACCCGCTGCTCCACGCGCTCGGCCGTCTCCTCATAGAGACTCCGCGCCGCGTCCACCGCCCACCGGGTGCCGCGCTGCCACTGCGGCGCCATCACGGCGGGCATGGTGTCATTGACCAGCACCGGGGTGGGCCGGGTGGTGGCGATCAGGTCCCGGGTGCGCCGGTTCCACTCGGCCTGCTCGTTGCCCAGGGCCATGATCTCTGCCAGCCGGTCGTAGTCCAGGGTCCGCCCGGTCCGCTCCTCGAGCCAGGCGATCAGGTCCTGGATCTCGCCCTGGAGCAGGTCCAGCCGCTCCGTGCCGAAGGCCTGCTCCCACTGGTGCGGCACCAGCTCCCACCACCGGTCCGGCACCGGGTCCGCACCCGTGCGGGACAGCAGGAACGTCTCGGTCCCCGGCCGGTTGCCCCACTGCTCGAAGATCTTGGCCGTGACGTCCCCGCTGCGCTCGGCCACCGCGAATCGGGGGGCCGGCAGTCCGCCCCACGGCCGGTCCTCGTCCGGCAGGTCCTGTTCCCCCAACGGCATGGCGTCGTACTGGAGACTGAAGTCCGGCAGCCCGGCCGCGGCCAGCCGCTCCATCGAGGCCGGCCCGGCCTGCTTGGCGGCGATGATCGAGGACCACCACTGCGTCACCACATAGGGGATGTCCAGGGCGCGGAAGATCTCGTGCGGGGCATCGGCGTTGACCAGGGCGATCGGCTCACCGGCGGCCGCGCGGCGGCGCACCGTCTGGAACCACTCCTTCTGATGGCGGGTGGCGGCCACGGCCGAGCGGAGCCGCTCCCCCGCCAGGGCCTGAGGTGTTCGCGGCTGGGCCGATGTTTGCGGCTGGGCTGGTGTTCGTGGCTGGGTCACAGCACGTCCTTCCTGGTCACGTCCCGGCTCAGCGTGCTGATGATCCCGGCGGTGGCGTCCTGGACCCCCGCTGCGGGCACCCGGAGTCGCTCGGCCAGCCAGAGGCCCCGGCTGGCCAGGGCCGGGCGGTACTCCGCCAGGTCCCAGACGGGGCCGTCGTCCAGGTCCCGCGCCAGCGCCACCACTCCGGCGGCTCCGCAGCGTTCCACCTCCGCCAGCAGGCGGCTGGCCCGTTCGGAGGACAGGGAGCGGGCCGCCGCCGGGGGCCGGACGGCGTGCCGGTCGGCCAGCAGGGCGCAGGCCTCCTCCAGCGTGGCGGTGGTGGCGACAGTGACGGCGTCCCCGATCCAGGCGGCGTCGCCGGTGTCATGGTCCTCACCCACCACCACGGTCCCGGCCGCCTCGAGCTCCGCGTACACAGTGGGATCCGGATGCGAGCTGCCGGTCAGGTACACCGGCATTCCCGCACAGGCCGGCTCCGCGGACTCGTCCCGCTGCACCGGCCCGTCCGCGCTCCGGACCAGGTCCGTGATCCGCTCCAGGGCATCCTCGGGAGACAGCTGGGCCGCGGCGCGGTAGGCCGTCAGCGCCGTGGTTCCGGAGAGATCCCGGCCCCGACGCCGGCCCCGCACCTCCTCGAGCGCCGCACCCAGCGCTTCTTCACGCGCCGCGGCCTCGGCCAGCGACGTCGCATCGGCCTGCTGGCCGGTGACCCCGGAGACGAAGGCCGCCAACGAGGTGTACTGGTGGGACACAAAACGCCTCCGGTGGGCGCCGCCGCCGCGGGGTGCATCCAGGAGGTGGACCGGGAACGGCACCCGGCCGCGCTCGGCCAGGATGCGCAGGACGTAGTAGACGCGCAGGCCCGCCATGGAGTCGTTGCACACCACCAGCCCAGCCAGCTGGTCATGGGCGCCGGAGAGGATCTCGTCCAGGACCCGGGCCGCCACGGCGTCGGCAGCCCCGAGCAATTCGGTGGCCTCCTGGGAGACCGCGCCGGTCCAGGAGCCGAGAATCCGCTTCGGGACGGCCCCACAGGCCAGGACGATCTGCCGCGGCACGTCCGCCCCGACCACGCCGATCCGAGTGGTGCTCACAGCACTCCCGCGGCGCGCAGACCCTCGATCCGGCCGGCGTCGTAGCCGATGGCCCCCAGGATCGCGTCGGTGTGCTCACCCAGGTGGGGTGCCGGCACGTCCAGGGTGGTCTGGCTGGCGGAGAAGACCATGGGCAGACCGGAGCCGTAGAGCCCCTCGAAGTGCCCGAACTTCGGGTGGACGAGCGGGACCACCTCACCGCGCTGGACCACCTGCGGGTCCCTCACGGCTTCCGCGGTCGAGCGCACCGGGGCGGCCGGTGCTCCCTCACGGTTCAGGGCCTGCAGCACCTCGTCCAGGGGCTTCTCGGCGGCCCAGCCGGCGATCAGTCCGTGCAGGCGGTCGGCATTGGCCACGCGGGCGTCCCGGGTGGCGAAGTCCTCGGCGTCCAGCAGGTCCGGGCGGTCGATGGCGCGGAGCACCCCGGAGGCGAACTGGTCCGTGGGGGCGCAGATCGCGAAGTAGCCGTCTTCAGCACGGAACGTCCCGAACGGGGCCAGCCGGGGCACATAGGCGCCGGTGCGCAGCGGGAAGCCCACCGATTCGAGGGCGTCGAAGGGCTCGCAGGCCACCATGGAGGTCAGCGCCCCCAGCATGGAGACGTCCACGTGCTGGCCCTCGCCGGTGTGCTCGGCCTGCAGCACGGCGGCGAGGGTGCCGATCACCGCGAAGAGCGGTGCGGACAGGTCCCCGATCGGCAGGCCGAAGCGCACTGGGGGCTGGCCCGGCTCCCCGGCGGTCATCATTACGCCGCTGAGGGCCTGGACGATCGTGTCCATGGCCTTGCGGTTCCCGTTGCCCGGGCCTGCCCCGAAGCCGCTGATGGAGGTGTAGACCAGCTTCTCGTTCAGGTGGCGCACGGAGGTGTAGTCGATCCCGAGGCGCTTGGTCACCCCGGCGCTGTAGTTCTCCACCAGGATGTCCGCCTCGCCGATGAGGTCGAAGAGCACCTGGCGGCTCTCGGGGTGCTTCAGGTTCAGCGTGATCGACTCCTTGCCCCGGCCGCGCAGCATCATCGAGACGGACATGTCATCGTCCGAGGTCCGGCGCAGGCTCAGCCCGTCCTCGGTGACGTAGGGAGAGTTGTTGCGGGAGGAGTCCCCACCGCGGTCGGGGTTCTCCACCTTGATCACCCGGGCGCCGAGGCCGGCCAGCAGCAGGGTGGCATAGGGGCCCGCCAGTGCGGTGGTCAGGTCGATGACGGTCTTGCCCTTGAGCGGTGCGGTCACGGTGTTCATCGGGGATGGTCCTCCAGTTGTACGGTCAGTCGGTCTCCGCTCCAGGCCAGGACGGTGTCCAGGCCGGCTTCGCGGGTGATCTCTTGCAGGTAGTGGCCCACGGCCTCGCCGCCACTGGCACGGGTCACCGGGACCGGCCGGGCGTCATCGTCGATCCAGCACGGGATGACCTCCGCGCCGACCCGGCCCTCCGCCTCCAGGGTGATGACGGCGATCGCCGTGTTCCGGCTCTCGGGGTGGAAGGGGTACTCCGGCATGGCCGGGTCCGGTGCGAACCCAAACAGCCGGACCCGCTCCCGGGCCCAGGCCCTGCGCTCGGGAGAGTCCCCGGGCTTGCCGCCCAGGGCACGCGTCACGGTGGCGAGGTTGCCGAGGCCGTGGAAGATGGGCCGGCCTCGGTAGGCCTCGATGCCTTTGAGGATGTGGGCGTGGTGGGCGATCACGGCCACGGCCCCGGCGTCGATCGCCGCATGGGCGATCTCGTACTGGTACTGCGCGATGTCCACGGGCTGGTGGACCAGCCCCTGGTGCAGGGCGACGATCACATCCGCGCCCTCCGCCGCCTGGGCGGCCACCCGGTCCGCGAAGGCCGCCAGGGACCGCGGCTCGGCGAACGTGTAGGTCCGCGGCGGACCACCGGGGTTGGCGCCCCGGGGCTCGTAGTGCGTGACGACCTCGATCCAGGCGCAGCCGGCCTTGCTGCTCCCCGCCCAGGACTCCCGGGGCCCCACGCAATTGACGCTGAGCACCGCGACCTTCCCGCCCTGATGCCCGACGACGGCCGGCTGCCAGGCCTCCTCCAGGTCACCGCCGGCGCCGGTGGTCCCCATGCCCCGGTCCCGGCAGTGCCGGCGGGTGTCCTCGATCCCCTCACCACCGAAGTCGTAGACGTGGTTCCCGGCCAGGGTGAGGACGTCGAAGCCCGCACCGGCCACCGCATCCAGCGCGGACGGGGGCGCGGGCAGGGCGGGCACGTCCGAGGACATCGTGGCGGTGGCCTCGGTGTGCGGCACCTCGAGCTGGCCGATGACCACATCGGCCTCCGCCAGGACCGGCGCCACGGCGGCCAGGAGTGAGGTGGCATCCTCGCGTTCCAAGACGAGGTCCCCGGTGGCCATGATGGTGGTCGTCGGTGCCATGCCCGCCGTCATCCCTGCCGCTCGTCGTTGGCCCGCATCGAGCGGGCCAGGAAGGAGCGCAGCCGGTCCGTCTCCGGGGCGCGGAAGAACTCGTCCGCGGGACGGTCCTCGATGACCTTGCCCTCGGCCATGAACACACAGCGGTCCGCGACCTCGCGGGCGAACTCCATCTCGTGGGTGACCACGACCATGGTCCGGCCGGTGGCGGCCAGGGCCTTCATGGTCTGCAGCACCTCGTCGATGAGCTCCGGATCCAGGGCGCTGGTCGGCTCGTCGAACAGCAGCACCCGTGGCTCCACGGCCACGGCCCGGGCGATGGCCACACGCTGCTGCTGGCCGCCCGAGAGTTGCCGCGGGTACGCGTCCTCCTTGTCCGAGAGGCCCACCTTGGCCAGCAGGTCCCGCGCCGCGGCCTTGGCCTGGGCGGACGGGATCCCGTGGACCGCGATGGGGGCCTCGGTGACGTTGCGCAGCACAGTCCAGTGCGGAAAGAGATTGAACTGCTGGAACACCATGCTCATCCGGCGGCGCTGGGCGCGGACCCCGGCATCGGTCAGCGGGCGCAGGGTGCGGCCCTGCTCGAAGCCCAGCAGGTCTCCGTCCAGGTACATGGCGCCGCCGTCGATCGTCTCCAGCTGGTCGATGCATCGCACCAGGGTGGACTTGCCGGAGCCGGAGGGCCCGAGGATGGCCACCACCTCCCCCTCGTGGACGGTCAGGTCGATGCCGTCCAGGGCCGTGTGGTCCCCGAACTGCTTGCGCAGGCCCACCACCTCGAGCACCGGGGTGGCGAGGGCCGCTCCTGCCGCACCGCGCGCGGTGCCGGTCTGGGATCCGTTCATCACTGGTTCTCCTTGGTCCGGTTGTCGATCGCGGTACCGGCCTGGCCGGCGTCGGGCACCAGCTGGGAAGTGGCACCGGCTGCTGTCCGGCCGGCGGTCTTGGGCGCCGTGCGCGTGGCCCCGCGGCTGTAATAGGCCTCGATTTTGCCCTGGATGACCGTGAGGATGGTGACCGCGATGAGGTACCAGATCACGGCCACGATGAGCATGGGCACCACGTCATAGGTGCGGTTGTAGATGACCTGCACCGCGTGCAGGAGATCGCCCATCGCGATGACGCTGACGAGGGAGGTGCCCTTGAGGGTCGCGATGACCTGGGATCCGGTCGGCGGGATGATGACCCGCATGGCCTGCGGCAGCACGATCCGGGTGAAGGAGTGCCACCGGCTGAAGCCCATGGCCGCCGAGGCGTCATGCTGGCCTTGGTCCACCGAGAGGATGCCCGCCCGGATGATCTCCGCCATATAGGCCGCCTCGTGGAGGGACAGGCCGATGATGGCCGCGGTCAACGGCGTGATGAGGTCGTTCGTGGACCAGCTGAAGAGTTCCGGCCCGAACGGCACGCCCACGGAGATCCGCGGCAGGAGGTAGGCGAGGTTGAACCAGAAGATCAGCTGGACCAGCGGCGGGACCCCGCGGAAGAAGCCCACGAAGGCCCTGCACGCCATCCGCGCGGGCCAGTAGTCGCTGAGCTGGCCGGCCGCCAGCACCACGCCGAGGGAGGTGCCCAGCACCATGGCGACCGCCGTCAGCAGGATGCTGGTGAGCAGGCCGAGCAGCACGCTGGGATTGAAGAGGTACTCGGCGACGATCGGCCATTCGAACCGTTCGTTGGTGACCAGGAAGGACAGGATGCCGAAGGCCACGAGGACCAGCACCACGGTGCCCAGGATCCGCAGGGGCCTGATCCGGGGGCGGGCGTCGGACACATCGACGGCGTCGGTTCGCACGGAAGGTGCGGAGGGTGACATGCGGGTCTCCGAGAGGGTCATGCGCCGGACTCGCCGGCGGTCATCGGGTTGAGGGTCGGGGCGTCGACCATGGTGTCGTCCAGCCCCCATTCGGACATGATCCGGTCATACTCGCCGTTCTCGAAGATGCCCTCGAAGGCGGCGAGCATGGGCTCTGCGAGTTCGTTGTCCTGGGGCATGAACATGGCGAGCTGGTCCACTCCGGCGCCCTGCTCGTCCGACTGCACGATGAATTCGAAGGTCCCCTCGTCCTGCGCCTGCAGGTCCAGGGCGGCGGTCTGCGTGGTGCCGGCGTAGTCCGCGCGGTCCGACTGGATGGCCAGGATGGTGGAGTTGGTGTCCTCCAGGCCGATGAACTCGGGGGCCGCCAGGCCCTGCTCCGAGCACCACTCGGTGTAGCGCTCCAGCTGACTCTCGGTCACCGAGCCGGTCACGCCGGCCACACGGGCGCCGCAGACGGCCTCCGGGGAGCCGAGCTCGTCTTGGCGATCGGCCAGGTACAGGTAGGAGGTCCGGGTGGTCATCCAGACCACCGCGTCGAAGTCCTCCTCGCGCTCTGCGGTGGTGCGGACCGGCCCGTTGAAGGCGTCATAGCGGCCGGAGAGCATGCCGGTCAGCATGGCGTCCAGGCCGGACGAGGTCTGGATGGAGAAGGGCACGCCCAGCTGCTCGGCGAGGGCGGCCTGGATGTCCGGGTCGATGCCGGTGATCTCCCCGCTCTCCTGCAGGGTGCGGTACGGCGGGTGGGTGTCCCCGGCGATGGTGATGACCCCGGCGGACTTGATGGCCTCCGGCAGCTGGTCATAGACGGGGGCTTCCGTGTTGACCTCACCGGCGGTGGGCGCGGATTCCCCGCCGGATTCGCCGCCGGCGTCAGGCGAGGAACAGGAGGCGAGGGCGAGCACGGTCAGACCAGCGAGGGCTGCGGTGCCGAGACGGCTGTACTTCATGGCGATCTCCCAAGTAAGTGAGGTGCATCACGGGCGGAATGTGTGACGAGAATATCATGTCGCTTGATATTCGTCAGCCCCTTGGCGGCAGACTGGCGCGGACGCCAGTCCTGACGCGCATGAAGGCGGCATAACTCAACGATGTGGATCCTCAACCAAATGCTCCGGCGGTGATGAACTCGTGCGCCGTGGCGCCGGGAGACCGATGATGGAAGCAGTCGAAAGGAGACGTCATGAGCGATCCGAAGGCTGGCCCCGGGGCCAGCACCGCCCCGTCCACCGCCACCGCCGAGGCCACGAGCGCCCACTCCGAGGTGGCCGATCAGCTCATGGCGGAAGCCACGAAGGCCCAGGCCCGGCACGAGCACGATGATGCCCGCGCGGACGACTGGGGACAGGCCTCGTTCCCCGCGTCCGATCCGCCGCAGAACTACTGAGACGGCGC
>NZ_JALDXU010000102.1:0-11902 GCF_032154715.1 Citricoccus sp.
CCCGCTTCCGCACTGAGCTTTTGTGGGGGCTTCCGTACAGGTCTTCCGTACAGGTCTTCCGTACAGGTCTTCCGTACAGGTCTTCTGCGCGGGGCTTCTGTGCGGTACTGGCCTAGTCGAAGGACTCCGCGGTCTCGTAGCCCTGCCCGTTGTACTTCTGGACCACCACGGTGGACACGGCCGGCTGGCCGTCCTCGGTGGTGTTGACCGAGGTGCCCTCGAGCATCAGGGGGGCCTGCAGGTCCTCGATGCTGCGCAAGGCCTCCATGAAGTTCTCACGGGTCGGCTCGGTCATGGTCTTGAAGGCCTCCTCCAGAGTGGCACCCACCATGTAGCTCCACATGCAGTGCGGGAAGTCCGGCGTGGTGGTGTACTCGGCGGCGTACTGCTCGAGGTTCTCCAGGAAAGCCACCACATCCTCGTCCTCGGCGAAGGCCGGGCTCTGCGGGGCCTTGGCGAAGGACACCGAGTAGAAACCGTCCTCGGCGTCAGCGGCCGCCGGCTCGAGGATGGCGACCGGGCTGGAGGTGTTGGACGGCAGGAACCAGCTCGGGGACCAGCCCAGCTCGCGGCTCTTCTCGATCGAGGAGATGACGAGCGGGGTGATGGACATGGCGTTGAAGAACACGTCCGCGTCCGTCCCGGCGAGTTCGGTGAGCTGGGCGTCGACCGAGGTGTCCGTGGCCTCGTAGGTCAGTTCCGAGACGATCTCGATGTTCTCAGACCCGGAGATGGCCTCCTTGAAGCCCTCGACGTAGCCTTCGCCGTAGTCGTCGTTCTGGGACAGGATGGCGACGGTCAGGTCCTCGTCGGAGCCGGCCAGCAGTTCACCGAAGGCCTCACCCTCGTTCTGATAGATCGGCACGAAGCCCAGCTGCCAGGGGCTCTCGGTCTGATCGCTGAAGATCGGATCACCGGTCTGGACGAGCACCTGGGGGACCTCGGAGTCGATGGCCGCCTCGCGGTAGGCCCTGTTGGTGGGCGTGCCGAGGCCGGAGGTGAAGGCGAAGACGTCGCCCTGGTTCTGCTGGAAGTTGGACAAGGCCTTCTGTGGGTCATACGTGTCATCGAACGCCTCGATCACGACCTCGCGGGTGGTGCCGTCACCGAACTCGACGCCGCCCTCGGCATTGGCGGCACCGAAGTAGGCCGCGAGGCCGGCCACCGTGCAGGTGCCCGGGCCGGCCGTGCCACCGCTGAGCGGCGTGGTGACGCCCAGGGTGATGGCCTCGTCTGTGATGCCGGGGCTGGCTGCCGCGCCGCCGCCGTCTCCACCGCCGTCCGATCCGCCGCCGTCAGAACGGCCGCATCCGGACAGGGCCATGGCGGCGACGGCGCCCATGGCAACGGCACTGAGAACCTTCTTCTTCAGGATCATGGCGAGTCTTCCTTTACTGAGGCACTGCTGGGAGGGGTAGTGGGAGGGGTGCTGGGGGTGGTGCTGGGTGGGGTGCTGGGTGACGGGTCGGATGATGACGGTGACGCGTCGGGGGGTGAGGAGGCTGGGGGTGACGAACGTGATGAGCGGCCGGTCCAGCGGCGCAGCACCCGGGGCAGGCTGGCGATGCCGCCGGGCAGGACGAACAGCACCAGCAGCAGGATCGCGCCCTGGATGAGCGAGGTGAGGGTGGGCGCCACCTCGTTGGTGAAGTTGGGGACCAGCACGTAGTAGATGCCGCCGATCAGCGAGCCGATGATGCTGCCGGCGCCGCCGACCACCATGGCGGCCAGCAGACTGATCGAGTGGTGGAAGGCCAGGGTCTCGGGAGACGTGTACTGGATGACCACCATGTAGAGGAAGCCGCTGACACCACCGACCATCGAGGCGATCGTGAAGGCGAGGACCTTGTACCGGTAGGGCGAGATGCCCATGGCCCCGGCCACGGCCTCGTTCTCCTTGACGATCCGGAAGGCCCGGCCGTACTTGCCACGGACCAGGTTGAAGACCAGCAGGAAGGTGATTCCGCCGATGGCCAGCACGAGGTAGTACTGCCACTGGTCGTTGGCCAGGCCGGTCCAGTCGGGCGCGGAGGAGAACCGGGCGGAGACGCCCTGGGAGCCGCCGGTGACGTCGCTGAGCCGCTTGGCCAGGGGGACGCCGATGATCGGCAGGGCGATCGTCACCATGGCGATGGCCAGCCCCCCGAGCCGCGCGGCCGCCAGGGCCACGATCAGCCCGACCACGCCGGGGATGACGACGGCGGCGAGGAACACCAGGGCGATGTTCCAGCCGTTCTCCACCCCGTAGGCGGTGACGTAGGCACCGAGGCCCAGGAAGAAGATCTGGCCCAGGGAGACCTGGCCCGTGTAGCCCATGATCACGTTCAGTCCGAGCACGGCGACGGCGAAGACGCCGATCCGCGCCAGCGTCTGGTTGACGGGGATGGGCAGCAGCAACGGGGCCACCACGAGCAGCAGCACGACCACCACGGCGAGGGTGAGCTGGAACCACGGGGTCCGGAGCAGTCCGGTCTTCTGCGTGCCCATCAGACTCGCACCACGGTCTTGCGTCCGAACAGACCCTGGGGGCGCAGCAGGAGGACCACGAAGAGCAAGATGAACGGCACCGCGATCTTCAGGTCATGGCCGATGATCGGCACGTAGACGGCGGCCAGGTTCTCCAGGACGCCGATCAGCCAGGCCGCGACGACCACCCCGACGGGGCTGGTGATCCCGCCGAGGATGACGGCGGCCAGCGCGTAGACGAGGGTGGTGTCCAGCATGCCCGGGGTCAACGAGAGCCGTGGTGCCACCAGGGCGCCCGCCACCGCGCCGAGTGCGGCGGCCAGCCCCCAGCCGACCATGAGCAGCCGTCCGACGGGCAGCCCCGCGAAAGACGCGGACTGCCGGTTGTCCGCCACGGCCCGCAGGGCCAGGCCCAGCTTGGTCTGGCGGAACAGCAGCTGCAGCAGGACCATGATGCCGGCGATCACCAGGAAGGTGCCGAAGGACCTCCAGCTGATGGCGGCACCCAGGAAGGTGAAGGCCGAGGACGGGAACAGGGAGGGGAACTGCAGGTTGTTGTAGGACCAGAGCCACCCGCAGATGCCGGTGAGCAGGGTCAGCAGGCCCACCGTGACCACCACCTGGGTGTCCTCCGCCCCGCCCATGAAGCGGCGCATCAGGAAGCGTTCGATCAGCGCCCCGATGATGAACGAGGCCGCCACGGACAGCAGGATCGCCACGATCAGGGGCAGCCCGAGCCCGAGGAAGGTGAAGGCGAGGTAGGCCGAGAGCACGGCCATGCCACCCTGGGCGAAGTTGATCATGCCGGTGGACTGGTTGACCAGGACGATCGCCAGCGCGATCGCCCCGTAGACGGAGCCCATGGCGAGGCCGTCGACCACCAGTTGAATCAAGGTTCCCATCATCAGCCTCCCAGGTATGCCTTGCGGATCTCGTCGCGGCCCTTGAGCTCCGCCGAGGTTCCGCTCAGGACGCTGCGGCCCGTCTCCAGGACGGTCGCCGTGTCCACGATCGTGAAGGCGAGGTTGGCATTCTGCTCCACGAGCAGCATGGCCACGCCGGTCTCCTCGCGCAGCACCCGGATCGCGTCATAGACGGTCTTCGCGGTGCTGGGTGCCAGCCCCAGTGAGGCCTCGTCCAGCAGCAGCAGCTTGGGCCGGGCCATGTAGGCGCGGCCCACGGCCAGCATCTGCTGCTCGCCTCCGGAGAGAGCCGAGGCGTTCGCCGTGTAGCGCTCCTGCAGGTTGGGGAACAGCTCCAGCAGGTGATCGATGTCCTGCTGGATCCGCTTGCGGTCCTTGCGCAGGTAGGCGCCCACCAGGAGGTTCTCCTTGACCGTGAGGTTGCCCAGGGTCCCGCGTCCCTCCGGGACGTGGGCGATCCCGAGGGCGGCGACCTCGTTCGGCTTCCGGCCGCGGATGTCCTGACCCTCGAAGCGGACCTGTCCACCGGTCCGGACGGCGCCGCTGATGGCGCGCAGGGTGGTGGTCTTCCCCGCCCCGTTGGCGCCGAGGATGCCCACGGCACCCTGTTCGGGGACACTCAGGGACACCCCGTGGAGCACCTGCACGGGGCCGTACTGCGCCGTCAGGTCCGTGATCTCAAGCAGCGTCATCGCCGATGCCCTCCGCACTGTCCTTGCTGTCCTCGGTGTCCTTGGTGTCCTTGCCCAGATAGGCCTCGATCACCCGGGGATCGGACTGGGCCTCCGCCGCGGTGCCCTCCATGAGCTTGCTACCGTGGTCCAGCACGACAACGCGGTCCGCCAGGGCGGAGATCACCCCCATGTGGTGTTCCACGATCACGAGCGTGATCTCCCCGGCGGCCTTGAGGCCGTGAATGGTCTGAATGAACGAGTCGACCTCGCCCTGGGACAGCCCGGCGGCGGGCTCGTCCAGCAGCAGCACCTGCGGCCGCGCCATCAGGGCACGGCACAGTTCGACGCCCTTGTGCAGGCCGTGGGAGAGTTCGTCCGCGCTGCGGTGCGCCGCCCAGCCGAGGCCGAGATCGTCCAGCCGGCCCAGTGCCTCGGTCCTCAGTTCGCGCTCGCTACGGACCATCGGCGGCAGGCGCACGGCCCACGACGCCGGCCCGCCAGGCAGACGCGCGTGTCCGCCCAACAGCACGTTGTCCAGGACGGTGGACTCCAGCTGCAGCGCCGGATGCTGGAAGGTCCGGGCGAGACCGTGGCGGGACATGCCCGCCGGCCGGGTCTGGCTGATCTCGGCATCATCGATCCGGATGGAGCCGGAGCTCGGGCGGTAGTGGCCGGAGATGCAATTGAACAGGGAGGTCTTGCCCGCGCCGTTGGGGCCGACCAGGCCGAGGACCGTTCCCGGTTCCACGGCGAAGCCGACCTCCTTCAGGACGGTCACTCCGCCGAAATGGAGGTTGACATCCGCCAACGTCAAACGTGCTGCCATGGGCCCACTGACTCTTCCGGTGCAGGGTGAAGGGGACACCACTCCCGCAGGAGTGGCGCAGACGGGTCCGCCCGGAGGGGGGTGATCCGGATCACAACCGCGTCTGGCTTGGATCGTAAGCGCATCCGGCCCAGATTGCCAACAATATTGGTGGCAATCCCTGGGACCGTGCCCTTTTCGTGACGTCCGGCCGGCGATCCCGCCTCGTGTGACGTCCCGCACAAGACCGCCCCCGGGGCCTCCCCGCCTGCCTCGGTGACGGCCCCCGCCGCTAACATGTCCTCCATGCCTTCGCCAGAGTCGTCCTCCGCTCCCGCCACCCTGGACACCGTGAACTCCGTGGACAGCGCGGGACCGAAGAACGCCCTGGACCGGTTCTTCCTGATCTCCAGACGCGGTTCGACGGTGGCCCAGGAGATCCGCGGCGGCCTCGCCACGTTCCTGGCGATGAGCTACATCATCGTGCTCAACCCGCTGGTCCTCTCCGGCCCCGACGCCAACGGGGACACCCTCGGCATCGCCCGGGTGGCCGCGGTGACGGCGCTGGTGGCCGGGATCTCCACCATCGCCATGGGCGTGTGGGCCCGCCACCCCTTCGCCTTGGCCGCCGGCCTGGGCGTCAACGCGCTCGTGGCCATCACGGTCGCCACCACCACCGGGATCACCTGGCCCGCCGTCATGGGCCTGGTGGTGATCGCCGGCCTGGTCATGGTCCTGCTCGTGGCCACCGGGTTCCGGCAGGCCGTGTTCAACGCCGTCCCGGACGCCCTGAAGACCGCGATCGTGGTGGGCATCGGCCTGTTCATCGCCCTGATCGGCCTGGTCAACTCGGGCTTCATCCGCCGGGTGCCCGATGCCGCCGGGACCACCGTGCCGGTCGGGCTGGGGACCGGCGGGGAACTGGAGGGCTGGCCGGTCCTGGTCTTCGTCGTCGGGCTGCTGGTGACCGCCGTGCTCGTGGTCCGCAAGACCCGCGGCGCCATCCTCATCGGGATCGTGGTGGCCACGGTGCTGGCCAACATCCTGGAGGCCGTCTTCCACATCGGCCCGTCCGTGGACGAGGCCGGCAACACCAACCCCACCGGCTGGTCCCTCGTGGCACCCTCCTTCCCCGAGTGGACCGCCCCGGACCTCTCCCTCGTGGGCCAGGCCGACCTCCTCGGCGCCTTCACCCAGGTCGGCCCTCTGATGGCCCTGTTGCTGGTCTTCGCCATCCTGCTGTCCGTGTTCTTCGACGCCATGGGCACCTCCGTGGGCTTGGCCCGCGAGGCCGGCAACGTCACGAAGGACGGGGACATCCCGCACCTGAACCGGGTCCTCATGGTGGACGCCCTGGCCGTGTCCGGCGGCGGCGCCGCCTCCGGTTCGGCCAACCAGATCTTCGTGGAGTCCGGAACCGGCATCGGCGAGGGCGCCCGCACCGGCTTCGCCTCCGTGGTCACCGGTGTGCTGCTCCTGTTGTCGATGTTCCTGACACCGCTGATCCACCTGGTGCCGTTCGAGGCCGTGGCCCCGGCCCTCGTGGTGGTCGGCTTCATGATGGCCACCCAGGTGGTCCAGATCGACTGGGCGGACTGGGGTGCGGCCCTGCCGGCCTTCCTCACCATCATCCTGATGCCCTTCACCTACTCGATCGCCAACGGCATCGGCGCCGGCATGATCGCCTACGCCGTCATCCGCACCGCGCAGGGCCGGGCCAGGGACGTCCACCCGCTGCTGTGGGTGGTGGCGGCCGCGTTCGTCGTCTACTTCGGCATGGGCGTCTTCCGCGGCCTGCTCGGCGTGTGACGCACACCATGGCCGGACTGCGGTACGGTCTGAGTCGTTAACCCCCGTTAACCGGGCCGTCCGGGCCGACCAGACCCACCGCACCCAGGAGCACCATGGAGTTCACCGACCGCACGTTCCTCGTCACCGGCGGGGCCTCGGGCCTCGGCGCCGCCACGGCCCGAGCCCTGCTCGCCCGTGGTGCCCACGTGGTGGCCGCTGACCTGAAGGGCACGCCCCCCGAAGGGGCCGTCCTCGTCGAGACCGACGTGACGGACCCGGCGCAGGTGGCCCACGCCGTCGAGGTGGCGGGCCAGCAGGGCGGGCCGCTGGCCGGCGTCGTGAATTGCGCTGGCATCGCCACCGCGGAGAAGGTGCTCGGCAAGACCGGTCCGCACGAGCTGGAGTCCTTCGCGCGCACCGTGCAGATCAACCTCGTCGGCACGTTCAACGTGATCCGCCTGGCCTCCGAGGCGATGGCGCAGAACGAGCCCGGGGAGGACGGCGAGCGCGGAGTCATCATCAACACCGCCTCCGTGGCGGCCTTCGACGGCCAGATCGGCCAGGCCGCGTACTCGGCGTCCAAGGGCGGCGTGGCCGCCATGACCCTGCCGATCGCCCGCGAACTGGCCCGGCACGGCATCCGCGTCATGACCATCGCCCCCGGCATCTTCTGGACGCCGATGATGGCAGGTCTGCCGGAGACCGCGCAGGAGTCGCTGGGCCAGCAGGTCCCGTTCCCGTCCCGCCTCGGCCAGCCGGAGGAGTATGCGGAGCTGGCCCTGCACATCGTGCAGAACCGGATGCTCAACGGCGAGACCATCCGCCTGGACGGCGCCATCCGCATGGCCCCGAAGTAGAGCCGGCCCGCACGGCACACAGCGCCTCAGCCGAGAGCGGACCACCCGCCCCCACACCCGGGGCCGGCGGCCCGTGCTGTTGAATGGCCTGTATGACTTCCGCGAGCTCCCAGCAGACCAGCACGGATACCACGACGCCGGCCGGCGGCTCCCAGCCCCCGGTGGCCGAGGCGCGGCCCGTGAACCGCGCACACCACGGGCACACGTTCACCGATGACTTCGATTGGCTGCGGGACAAGGAGTCCGACGAGGTTATCGCGCATCTGGAGGCCGAGAACGCGTACACGGATTCCGTGACGGCGGACCAGGAACCGTTGCGCGCGGCGATCTTCGGGGAGATCAAGGCCCACACCGTGGAGACCGACCTCTCCGTGCCCTCCCGCAAGGACGGCTGGTGGTACTTCGCGCGCACCGAGGAGGGCCAGCAGTACGCCACCCACTGCCGCGTGCAGGCCACCGACACCGGAGACCGGCTGGCCGACTGGACCCCACCGGTGATCGAGCCCGGTGTGCCCGTGGCCGGCGAACAGGTCATCCTGGACGGCAACGCCGAGGCCGAGGGCCAACCCTTCTTCTCCCTGGGCGGGATCGCCGTCTCCCGGGATGGGAACCTGATGGCCTACGCCGTGGACCACGCCGGGGACGAGCGCTTCACCCTGCGCATCCGGGACCTGCGCACCGGGACTGACCTGGCGGACGAGATCCCCAACGTGTCCTACGGGCTCGTCTTCGATCCCTCCGGCTCCCGCGTGTTCTACACCGTCCCGGACCACTCCTGGCGCCCCTACCGGATCCTGGCCCACACGCTCGGCACGCCCGTGGAGCAGGACCAGCTTCTCTTCCAGGAGGACGATCCCGGCATGTGGTCCGGCTTCGGGCTCTCGGCGGACCGCACCGAGCTGCTGGTCTCCGTGGGCAACTCGGAGATCGCCGAGACGCTCGCCCTGGACCTGCCCGCCACCCCGGACGAGCCGCTGGGCGAGCTGCGGATGCTGGTCTCCCGAGACCTCGGCCTGCTGCACGACGTGGACCCCGTCACCCTGGACGCCGGGGCCGGCTATGACGGCCAGGACCACCAGCCGGGCCGGTACTACGTCATCACCCACAACAAGGACTTCTCCAGCGAGGACGAGGAGCACGGCCCCACGCCCGCCCCGAACAACATGGTGTCCCTGGCCGCCCGGGAGACGGTGACGGACCCGCGGTTCTGGCGCACCGTCGTCGGGCATTCAGACACCACGAAGGTGGACGGCACCGCGGTCACCGCCACGCAGCTGGTCCTGGGCGTGCGCCGCGAGACGACCCCGCGCACCCTGGTGATGCCACTGGCCGGCCTCGGGACCGCGCAGCAGGCGGCACCGGTGGAACCGGACTTCGGCGAGGAGCTGTACGCGTGCGAACTCGCCGGCGCCCCGTTCGACTCGCCGTTCCTGCGGTTGGGGTACTCCTCCTGGGTCACTCCTACCCAGGTCCTGGACTACGAGGTGGATGGCGGCGGGGACTCCAACCGCATCCACCTGCGCCGGCAGGTCGAGGTCCCCGGCTATGACCCGGAGCAGTACCTCGTGGAGCGCTGGTGGGCACCGGCGGACTCCGGGGACAACGCCGGCCGGCCGGTGGCCGTGCCGCTGACCGTGATCCGCCGCCAGGACATCGAATGGGACGGCTCCAACCCGTGCGTGGTGTACGGCTACGGCAGCTATGAGATGTCCATGGATCCGGGTTTCACGGCCGCGCGGCTGTCCCTGCTGGACCGGGGCGTGGTCTACGTGGTGGCGCACGTGCGCGGCGGCGGCGAGCTGGGCCGCAACTGGTATGACCACGGCAAGAAGCTGCACAAGAAGAACTCGTTCACCGACTTCGTGGACGCCACCCGCTTCGTGGCGCAGTCCGGCTGGGTGGATCCGGACCGGATCGCGGCGATGGGCGGTTCCGCCGGCGGACTGCTGATGGGCGGCGTGCTGAACCTCGCCCCCGAGCTGTACCGGGCCTGCGTGGCCCAGGTGCCGTTCGTGGACGCGCTGACCTCCATCCTGGACCCGGATCTGCCGCTGTCCGCCCTGGAGTGGGAGGAGTGGGGCAATCCCATCGCCGATCCCGAGGTCTACCGGTACATGCAGGAGTACACCCCCTACGAGAATGTGCGTGCCGTGGACTACCCGGCGATCGCGGCGGTGACCTCCCTGAATGACACCCGCGTGCTGTACGTGGAACCGGCCAAGTGGGTGCAGCAGCTGCGCCGCACCGTCACCTCGGACCAGGCCACGCCACTGGCCGAGGGCGGTGCCCCGATCGTGCTCAAGACCGAGATGGACGGCGGCCACGGCGGTGCCTCCGGCCGGTACCGGGCCTGGGAGGACCGCGCCTGGGACTACGCCTTCCTGCTGACGGCCCTGGGCGCCACCGAACTCCGCTGACGCACTCCTGGTCCGGGGCGGCATTCTCCGTCCCGCTGGCGGACCGGAAGCGTGTCAGCCCTGTTGGAGCTTGGCCCGCACCGCGTCCACCTCGGCGGCCGTGACGCCGTGGGCCAGGAGCAGATCGGCCACGGCCTCGGCATCCGGCAGCGAGGCGGCGAACTCCTCCAGGGCCACGATCCGGCCGGAGAGGAACGCATCCAGCTCCGTCCCCTCCAAGTGCCGCTCATGGGGGTGTGGCACGGGGCTGATGCGGTGCCACTCATTGATGCCGCGGGCGCCGGCGTCGTACTGGGGTCCGACCAGGTCCCGGCGGCCGACGAGCAACAGCAGCAGGGTGACCACCAGGCCGGTCCGGTCCCGTCCGGCCGAGCAGTGCAGCACCACCGAACCGGGCGCGGCGGCCATGGCCGCGAACACGGCGGCCACACGGTCCGGGAAGTACTCGAGTGTGGCCGGGTAGTACCGCGGATGGTTGGGATAGGGTGCGCCGGCGGACAGCGCGGGGGCCAGATACTCCTCATAGCCGTCACGCGTGGGGTCCTCCACGGGGCGGTGCAGGATCTCGATGCCGGCATGGGCCTCCTCGGTCACCTCGGGGTCCGTGGGGCGGCGCCGGCGTTCGGAGGCGCCGCGGAGGTCGATCACCGTGCTGACGCCGTCCCGGCGCAACTGCTGCCAGCCGAGATCCGTCAGCCACTCCTGCCGTCCCATCCGGTAGATTCCACCCAGGACGCGGCGGGCATTGACCGCCCCCTCCCACGTCACGGGGCCCCTGAAATCCTCACTCATGCGCCCCACTGTGCCACTTGCACCACCCTCGGCGCCGACCGTGATGCACCTCACCCGGATTTGACCTCGCCCCCACCGCCTCGGCTACGGTCGATTGTCTGCAATCCCAGGTGGGTCCCCGAGCCAGCATTCCGGGGCCGTCCTCACCGGACTCGACTCCGGCGCCCCTGGTCCACCCTCCCCGGGAGGACCGGGCCTCACGCCTGATCGGCCCTGGAACACCCCTGGCGGGGTGAACCGCACCAGGAAGATCACCTGTGTCCGAAACAGAGTCCCATCCCTCGGCAGTTCCCCCCTCTGGCTCACCCCAGACGGCCGCGCAGTCCGGGCAGTCCCGGCGGCGCAACCGCTTCTCCCGGCCGACCCGTCCACCGCGGAAGAAGACCCCGGCCGCCGCCATCCGCAAGGCCACGGCCGCCTCGGCCCTCGGCAACGCGACCGAGTGGTACGACTACGGCGTCTACGCGGTGGCCACCGCCTACATCACCCAGAACTTCTTCCCGGGCGAGGGCGGCATGCTGCTGACCCTGGCGACCTTCGCGATCTCCTTCCTGGTCCGCCCGATCGGCGGCCTCGTCTGGGGTCCACTGGGTGACCGGATCGGCCGCAAGGGCATCCTCGCCCTGACCATCCTGATGATGTCCGGCGCCACGTTCCTCATCGGCGTGCTGCCCACCTTCGAGCAGGTCGGCGTCCTGGCCCCGATCCTGCTGATCGCGCTGCGTATGATCCAGGGCTTCTCCACCGGTGGCGAGTACGGCGGCGCGGCCACCTACATGTCCGAGTACGCCCCGGACCGCCGCCGCGGCTTCCTCGGCTCGTTCCTGGAGTTCGGCACCCTGGGAGGCTTCGCCCTGGGCACGGCGATCATGCTGCTGCTGGAGCTCATCCTCTCCCCCGAGCAGATGTCCTCCTGGGGTTGGCGCCTGCCCTTCTTGCTGGCGGCCCCCATGGGCCTGATCGGCTTCTACCTGCGCTCCAAGCTGGATGACACCCCGGTCTATGAGGAGATGAACGGCTCGGCGGACCCTGGCACCGCGCACGACGCCGGTGCCCCGGCCGGCACCCCCACCGCACCGGCCGCGTCGGCCGGCTCCACCACCGCGGACGACGCCCCGGCGAGCGGGACGCCGGCGCCGCCGTCGTTGCCGGCGCTGTTCCGCGGGCACTGGAAGCC
>NZ_JALDXU010000103.1:0-11777 GCF_032154715.1 Citricoccus sp.
GGCCGGTGTGGTGGGGGCGGGGCCCCTGACCCCGCAGCACACGCAGGAGTACTACGAGACCGTGCTGGCCGCCGGTGTGGACATGTTCATTATCCGCGGCACCACGGTGTCCGCCGAGCACGTGTCCCAGAACCGCGAGCCGTTGGATCTGAAGAAGTTCATCTACGAGCTGGACGTCCCCGTGATCGTCGGCGGTGCAGCCGGCTATACCCCGGCCCTGCACCTGATGCGCACGGGTGCGGCCGGCGTGCTCGTCGGTTTCGGCGGCGGGGCGTCCTCCACCACTCGCCGCGCCCTAGGCATCCGCGTGCCGATGGCCACGGCCATCTCGGACATCGCCGAGGCCCGCCGGGACTACATGGACGAGTCGGGCGGACGCTACGTCCACGTGATCGCCGATGGCGGCGTGGGCAACTCCGGGGACATCGTCAAGGCCCTGGCCATGGGCGCCGACGCCGTGATGCTCGGTGCCGCGCTGGCCCGCGCCCAGGAGGCCCCGGGCCGCGGCTGGCACTGGGGCGGGGAAGCCGCCCACGAGGACATGCCACGCGGTGACCGCACCCACGTCGGCACCGTCGGCAGCCTCAACGACGTGCTCTGGGGACCCAGCCACCACACCAACGGCACCTCCAACCTGATGGGTGCCCTCAAGCGGGCCATGGCCACCTCGGGCTACTCGGACATCAAGGAGTTCCAGAAGGTCGAGGTCCTCGTGGCCCCGACCGGGGACCGCTGAGCCGGACCCGACGGAACCGGAGACGGCCTGAGCGAGATGACCACCACCGGCGCACTGGGACCCGCACACCGGGCCGACACGCTCGCCACGCTGCGGGCCACCACGCCGGAGCACCCGTTGGACGTGCTGGTCGTCGGCGGAGGGGTCGTCGGCGCCGGGACCGCCCTGGACGCGGCCACTCGGGGATTGTCCACCGCCCTGGTCGAGGCCACCGACTTCGCCTGGGGCACCTCATCCCGGTCGTCCAAGCTCGTCCATGGCGGATTGCGCTACCTGGAGATGCTGGACTTCCCACTCGTCCACGAGGCGCTGCGGGAACGCGGCCGGCTCGTGGAGGACATCGCGCCGCACCTGGTGCGGCCCGTGCCGTTCCTGTACCCCCTGGCCAAGCCGTGGGAACGGCCGTACGTGGGGGCCGGCGTCGCGCTCTATGACGGCATGGCCGCCGGGCGTACCGGTCACCTGCCCGTGCACAAGCACCTGGGCCGGGCCGCCGTCGCCCGCCTGGCCCCGGGACTGAAGCCCGAGGCGTACATCGGGGCCATCCGTTATTACGACGCCCAGGTGGACGACGCCCGCCTGGTGATCGAGCTCGTCCGCACGGCCGCGGTCCACGGGGCCCATTGCGCCTCCCGCCTCGAGGTCACCGCTTTTCTCGGGTCCGAGGCCGGCGGCATCATCGGCGCGGAGGTGCTTGACCGGGAGGCCGGCGAACGGATCGAGGTCCACGCCCGGCGTGTCATCAACGCCACCGGGGTCTGGACGGGGTCCATCCCTGTCCGCCACCCGGACGGCCGGGAGGAGCCGGTGGTGCGGGGCATGCCGCGGGTCACCGCCGCCAAGGGCATCCACCTCGTGGTCCCGCGTGACCGGTTCACCTCGACCTCGGGCCTGATCCTGCGCACGGAGAAGTCGGTGCTGTTCGTCATCCCCTGGGACCGGCACTGGATCATCGGCACCACGGACACGCCGTGGCGCGAAAAGGTTGATCAACCCGCCGCCACCAGCGAGGACATCGACTACGTGCTGGAGCGTGCCAACGCGGCCCTCTCCGAGCCGCTGGACCGGTCAGACGTGGTCGGGGTGTTCGCCGGACTGCGTCCGCTGGTCACGCCGGCCGGGGAGGATGAGCCGCTGGGAGACACCGCTGCGGCCGCGGGCACGGCCAAGGTCTCCCGCGAGCACGTGGTGGCGACCCCGCTGCCGGGGCTGACCGTGGTGACCGGCGGCAAGCTCACCACCTATCGGACCATGGCCGCTGACGCCGTGGACGCCGCCATCGGAGCAGCCGGGGCCCAGGACACCGGACCGCTGACCGGACAGGACGTGACCGGCTCGGGGGAGGGCGTGCCCGCCTCCTGCACCGCAGATCTGCCCTTGCTCGGCGCACAGGGCTGGACGCCCACCTGGAACCGTCGCCTGCTGCTCGCGGTGGACTCGGGGCTGCCGGCCGGCATCATCGAATCCCTGCTGCACCGCTACGGTTCCGGCGCCCCGGAGGTCATCGGGCTGGCCGCGGGCACTCCGGAACTGACCGAGGATCTGCCCGGATTGCCCGGACACCTCGCCGCCGAGGCCGTGCACGCCGTCACGCATGAGGGTGCCCGGTCGGTCCAGGATGTCCTGGCCCGGCGGATCCGGGCGGTGTTCGAGGCGGACGACGCCGGCGCTGCCGCCGCCGGAACGGTCGCCCACCTGATGGCACCCCTGCTCGGCTGGGACGCCGAGCGTGCCTCCGCCGAAGCCGAGCGCTACCGGCAGTGGACGCTCGCCCAGCGGGCCACGCAGGAAGCCGGCACGGACGGCGAAGCCCACGCACTGCTGGTCGAGGCGGCCCGGGGTTCGGTCCGGGACATGGCCCGTGGCGGACTGCCGGAAGCCGTGAGTTCTACGTACGGTAGAGAAACCGCGTAGTCTGGTGGGGTGCTGAAAACCGCCCTGAAGCCCCAGTGGATCGCCGGACTCGTCCTGGCGCTCGTGGTCTCCGCGGTGTTCGTGCTCCTCGGGAAGTGGCAGATGGACAATTCCGCCTCCGCCCCGCCTCCGCTGACCCAGACCGAGACCCCCGTCGAACTGACGGAGCACTTCGTCCCGGAGAAGCCGATGTACGGCACCGAGGCGGACCAGGTGGTCACGATGACCGGTGCCTTCGTCCCGGGCACGGACGTGTTCATCCACCCGCGACTGCACGGTGGCCCCGAAGGAACCGAGGGCTACTGGGTGGTCAGTGCCTTCCAGGTAGACGGTGCCCCGAACGGGGAGGTCATGCCCGTCGTCCGCGGCTGGACCGAGTCCACCGCCGAGACCGACCCGGCGCCGCAGGGAGACCTGCACATCACCGGGCGCCTGCTGCCCGCCGAGGGGCCGAGCCCGGAGGGAATCCAGCACACCGAGGACGGCACCGTGCTGACCAACCTGGCCTCGTCCGAGCTGATCAACCTGTGGGACGTGCGTTCCTATGCCGGCTATGTGGCTGCCTTCGACGTGGTGGCCACCGGCGGCCCCGGTGCTGCGGCCAACGGCCCGGAGGTCGGCGCGAAGGCCGAGGGCGGCGAGTTGGAGCCCGTGCTCGTGGGCCCCCAGCCGCAGGAGACCACCTACAACTGGATGAACATCTTCTACGCCATCGAGTGGGTCGTGTTCGCCGGCTTCGCCATCTTCCTGTGGTGGCGGTTCCTGCGGGACGACTACCTGCGCAGTCAGGACGAGGATGAGCTCGACCGCCAATGGGCCGAGGAATGGAAGGCCGCCGAACTCGAGCGCCGCCGCACCGAGGCACTCGAGGCCAAGCGGAAGGCGGTCGAGGAGTACGAACGCTTCTACGGGGTCTCCGCAGCTGCCCCCGCGTCCCGCCAGCAGTACCCGCCATCGTCGTCAGCACAGCAAACCCAGCAAACCCAGCAAACGCAGGAGAACCAGTGACCACCCCGGACCAGCGGCCCCCGGTCGACCCGAACACCCTTCCCGACCCCGAGGACATCACCGAGGCGGATCTGCCGGCACCGCCGCCGCGGCCCCAGAAGAGTGCTCCGCGGCGGTTCGCGGGGACGGATCAGCAGATCAAGTCGGCCCTGATGATGTACAAGATCTGTGCGTGGATCACCGGCATCATGCTGCTGCTGCTCGTGTTCGAGATGATCTTCAAGTACGGCTACGGTACCGAGCTCTACGCCGGCGGCACCTTGGCCGACGGTTCGGAGAACAGCTTCTCCCTTCAGCCGGAGGACTCGGTGACGGGCGGGCTCAACCTCTCCATCGCCGTGCTCATCGCCCACGGTTGGCTCTACGTGGTCTACCTCGTCGCCGCCTTCCGCCTGTGGTCGCTGATGCGCTGGAACGGCATGCGACTGCTGGCCATCGCCGGCGGCGGTGTGGTGCCCTTCCTGTCCTTCATTGTGGAACAGCGGGTCCACCGCGAGACCCTGCAGGAACTCGCAGATCACCCCGAGGCCCTGCGCCGGTACTGAGCGCATCTCCGAGGGGGTCGGACGAGGCCCTCACGAGCCGGTTGGTTGCGGTGCAGGAGGTTGCGCCCCGCATCTAGTCATACAAGTTGATGACTTGTATGATGAGTTGCATCCAGCCACCCCGGGCACGTGCCACGTGCCCCGTCGAGGGAGTCACCCATGACCAGTTCGCCCGCCACCATCTCCACACTCTCAGAGCGGTCCGGGCCGCTGGCCGCCGGCGCCGAGCACGAGTACACGCCGGACGTCATCCGCCATGTCAGGCTCTCCACGGCCCGGTTGCCTCTGGCCACGCCCATCTCGGATGCCAAGGTCTTCACCGGCCGGCAGAAGCCGATGACCGAGGTGGCCTTCCTCTTCGCCGAGATCACCACCGAGCAGGGCCACGAGGGCTTGGGCTTCTCCTACTCGAAGCGCGCCGGCGGGCCGGCCCAGTACGCCCATGCCCGCGAGGTGGCCGAGGTCATGATCGGCGAGGACCCCAACGACATCGCCAAGGTCTACACCAAGCTGCTGTGGGCCGGGGCCTCCGTGGGCCGGTCCGGGGTGGCCACCCAGGCACTGGCCGCCCTGGACATCGCGCTGTATGACCTCAAGGCCAAGCGCGCCGGGCTGCCTCTGGCCAAGCTCCTCGGCTCGCACCGGGACTCCGTCCGCACCTACAACACCTCCGGTGGCTTCCTCAACGCCTCCATCGAGGAGGTCAAGGAGCGCGCCTCCCAGTCCATCGAGGAGGGGATCGGCGGCATCAAGATCAAGGTCGGCCTGCCGGACTCCGCGGAGGACCTGCGCCGCGTGGCCGCCGTCCGCGAGCACATCGGACCGGACGTGCCGCTGATGGTGGACGCCAACCAGCAGTGGGACCGGGCCACCGCCCTGCGCATGGGCCGCCGGCTCGAGGAGTTCGACCTCGTGTGGATCGAGGAACCGCTCGATGCCTACGACGTCCAGGGCCATGCCGATCTCACCGCCGCCCTGGACACGCCCATCGCCACCGGGGAGATGCTCGCCTCCGTGGCCGAGCACGAACGGCTCATCGCTGCCCGGGCCTGTGACATCATCCAGCCGGACGCCCCGCGCGTCGGTGGCATCACCCAGTTCCAGCGGCTCGCCACCCTGGCCGATCAGGCCGGGCTGGACCTCGCCCCGCACTTCGCCATGGAGATCCACCTCCACCTGGCCGCCACCTACCCGCGTGAACCCTGGGTGGAGCATTTCGACTGGCTCGATCCGCTGTTCAACGAGCGTCTCGAGACCGCCGGCGGGCGCATGCTGCTGCCTCAGCGGCCCGGACTCGGGGTGAGCCTGAGCGACCAGGCCCGTGCGTGGACCCTCGAGACCGCGGAGTTCGGCCGCGCCTGACCGGCTGGCCGGTTCCGCCAGGGGTGCCTGCCAGAATGAACCCATGACATCCACGCCCACCCGTTCCGGTCCTTCACGCACGGAGGCCCTCGTGGACCAGCTGCGCCGCGGGATCGTCGGCGGCGAGTTGGTCCCGGGTCAGAAGCTGCCCAGCGAGAGCCAACTGGTCACGGAGCACGGGGTCAGCCGCACGGTGGTCCGGGAGGCCATCCTGCGGCTGCAGACCGAAGGCCTGGTCCACACCAAGCGCGGCAGCGGCAGCTACGTGCTCACCCCTCCTTCCGAGCACGACGCCGGCAGTCCGGTTCCCCGGGCGGCCCCCACCAACTCGGTGGCCGGGAGGATGGACCTCATCGACTACCGGGTGGCGATTGAGTCCGAGGCCGCGGCCCTGGCTGCCGCCCGCCGCTCGGAGGCCTTGGCCGAAGGTGTGCGGCGGGCCGAACGGGCCTTCTCCGTGAGCGCGGGTGCACCAGATCCGGGCGGGCCCGCCGCACTGCTTCGCCTGGACTTCGCGTTCCACCGGTCCGTGGCGGAGGCGTCCGGCAGCGCGCTGCTGCTGCAGGCGCTGGACGCCCTCGGGCCGGCCATGATCGCCATGCCCCGGGAGCGACTGGTGGATGCCGAATCCCAGGGTCCTGGAGGGGACGGTTCCGGGGCGGATGGTGCCGGACCTGCCGTTGACGGCCCCGCTCGCGCCGAACCGAGCGCAGCTGGCCGGCGGGCCACCGTGGTGGCGGCCGAACACGCGGCGGTCGCGGCCGCCGTCGTGGCCGGTGATGCCCCGGGTGCGGCCGCCGCCATGCGCACCCACCTGCGCAACTCGGCCCGCCGGTTCCGGGAGGAATCGACGGGCCGGTAGGACATCCAGCGGGGAGACGGCGTTCAGGTCCGCTTGAGCCCGGTCATCCCGACTGCAGCGCTCCTTGCCACTGCATCATCATCCTCTCGACCTGTTGCCGGTCTGCTGCCGTGAGCGTGCTGATGGGTGGGCGGACCTCGCGTTCGCACAGTCCCATCTGTGCCAGGGACTCCTTCACCACGGACACGTTGTGCTCGGACTCATGACGGGCGCGCAATTCCTCGAAGGGCCGGATGAGTTCCCAGATGCGCAGGGCACCCTCGGTGTCGGACGCCCGCAGCGCGTCGAGCAGTCTCAAGGACAGCAGGGGCTCGACATTGGCGAACCCCGAGGTGAACCCGGTGGCCCCGACGGCCCAGTAGCCCGGTGCGGACAGCTCGGCCAGGCCGGCGATCCAGACCAGGTGTGGACGGGCACAGTCCTGCGAGACGGTGGCCATCCGCACGGGGTCCGGAACGGCGTACTTGATGGCCGCCAGGTTGGGGGCCGCGTCCGCCAGCCGGGCCACGGTCGCTCCGTCGATACGCGGATTGCGGAGATAGAGGACCACACCGAGCTCAGGCACGGCGGCGCTGATCTCACGGTGGTATTCGAACCATCCCGCTGCGGACATGAACGGGTGAGGCGGTTGATGGATCATGATCGCCTGGGCCCCGGTCTGCTGGGCGTGGCGTGCGGCGTCGACCGCCTCGGGGACGGATCCGCCCACGCCGACCAGGGTCGAACAGCCGGGACCGGTGGCCTGGACGGTGAGCTCCACACAGAGCCGCCGCTCGGCAGCGGTGAGGGAGTAGTACTCGCTGGTGTTGCCGTTGGGGGTGACCACCTGGATGCCGGCGTCCACCATGCGCTTCACCACGCGGACGAAAGCCTCGCTGTCGACGCCACCGTGCTGGTGGAAGGGCGTCACCGGAATGGCGACGACGCCGGACAGCCGTTCCCGCAGATGTTCAGTGTTCATGGGTGTCCTCCTGGACGGCAGTGGGGCTTGTGGTGTGGGGTTGCGCATCACGGGGTGGTCTTGTGCATGTCGGCGACCCGCATCTCGTCACCGGTGGCGGTCGTCGGTTCGTAGTCGACCTTCGGTGACAGCGCCAAGGTGGCGCCGACCTGCACCATCATGGCGTCGCGGAGGATCGCCTCGTCCTGGTACGCGAGCGCCTCGGCGAACGCGTCCTGGCGTTCGTCCCCGGACGCCACTTCGGCGGCGGCGATCATCTCGTCCAACTCGTCCGTCCCGTAGCTGCTCTGCGAGCCATCGCTGCCCAGATTGTTGGCCATGGTGAAGGAGGCGTCGCCCGCCTGGTTCCCGTGCATGCCCATGAGCAGCCGTGGACCGAAGTCCGTGGGCACGGGGCGGAGCAGGTGCTGCAGCCAGGTGTTGACATCGCCCATCTGGACCTCGACGTTCAACCCGGCCTCCGTCAGGGAGTTCTGCACGATCTCCATGGCCTCATCGGCCTTGGGATAGAAGCCGGTGCGGCCGATGATGGTGATCTTCTCGTCCACCGGGACGCCGTCGGCCTTGGCCTCAGCGATGAGCTGCTTCGCCCGGTCCATGTTGTAGGGCCACGGCTCGATCTCCGGGTTGTGTCCTATCACGCCCTCGGGAACCAGTTGAGTGGCCAGCTGGCCCTGACCGGCGAAGATCGACGCCAGAAGGCCCTCCTTGTCCAACGCGTAGTTCACGGCCTCCCGGATCCGGGGGTCGTCCAGGGGAGGGATGCCGGCGTCCATCCGCATGTAGGTGACCTCGTTGGTCTTGTACTGGACGGCGGCGTCCCCGGCGCCGTCTTCGGGCGCCAGCGTGATGGCCACGTCGGCCTCGTCATTGGTCACCATGGCGGCGCGGATCGTGCCCTCGGAGCGCCAGAGGTACTGGACGGTCCCGAAGTCGGGCGCCTCGCCCCAGTAGTCGTCGAAGCGCTCGAGCGAGAGGCTGGTGCCGGCCTGCCATTCCTTGAACCGGTAGGGGCCCGTGCCGATGGGTTCACGGACCTTGGCGGTGTTGTCCGTCGTGGTCGGGACGATGCCCACGAAGGAGAGCCGGAGGGGGAGGATGGGGTCCGGCGTTGCGGTGGTGACCTCGAGCGTGTCGGCGTCGACGGCCTCCGTGGTGACCGTCTGGTCGCCGAAGAACTGCCCGGCGACGTCGCAGGCCATCTCCGGCAGCAGGGCGCGCTCGATCGAGTAGGCGGCAGCCTCCGCGTTGAAGGCGCTCCCGTCATGGAAGCTCACCCCGTCCCGGAGGGTGAAGGTCCACGTGGTGGCTGACGTCTGTTCCCACTCGGTGGCGAGGGCCGGGTCCAACTCTCCCGTGTCCGCATCACGCGAGGTCAGTCCCTCGGCGATGTTGGACCTGGTCACCAGCCCGGTGGAGTTCTGGGACCCTTGGCAGGTTTCCAGGGTGGGTGGTTCGTCTTTGAGAACGATGCGGATCGTGTCGGCGGGGTCCGTTGATCCCGTGGACTGTGTGTCCATAGCGCAGGCCTGGGTGCCCAACAGGGCGGTGACTGCCAGGGCGGCGCCCGCGGTGCGGCGGGTGCGTTGGGTGCGTTGAGTGCGGGAAGGTGAAGTCATGGGTGTCCTCCAGAGGAGTGGGCCGGCGGGCAAGGCCTGATCGACACGGCGGTGAGTCGACCGATGGTGTCTGAGATCTCATATACGATGTATGAAGAGTAAAGAGTGTCGCTTGCACGTGTCAAGAGTCACACTGGGGAGGTGTTCCCGCCGGGCCGGGGCCTTTGAGGAGATGGAGAGGTGAACGCGTGACCATGAAGCTGGACCTGCCGCAATCGCGGATCGATGTTGTCCTGGAGGCCATCCGCCGGGGGATCCTGACTCACGAGCTGCGCCCTGGTCAGGCTCTGGTGGAGGCGGAACTGGCGTCGCAGTTCGGGGTCTCGAAGACCCCGGTGCGGGAGGCCCTCAAGATCCTCTCCCATTCGGGCCTGGTGCAGTCCGTTGCCTACAAGGGCATGAGAGTCCAGACGGTCGACGGCGAACTCATCAGGTCTGTTCGCGATCTCCGGCTCCTGGTCGAGCCGGAGGCCGTGCGGCGAGCGGTGTCCGAAGGGCCGGCCCACTACCTGGACGAGGCGGGCCGGATGCTCGAGACGGCTCGGGAGATGATCGAGGAGGGAGAGGACCGGGCGGGGCTCAGTCTCGTCAACCGGGACTTCCACGCCCTGCTGTACGCCGGCTGTGGCAATCCCCTGATGACGGACGTCATGGACAACCTGCGTGATCGGACCGCCCTCATCAGTGTGGTCGCCTGGCATGAGGCGGAGGACCGCCCCCAGCATCCCTCGGGGTTCGAATGGGACGAACACCGGGACATCCTGGCGGCAGCGAGGGCCGGCGATGCCGAACGGGCCGCGAGCCTGACGGCCGGGCATATCAGCAGGTTCTTCGAGCGCGTGCTCGACGGCTCCCCGTGAAGCGGGCGTCAGGGGCCGACGGTCCGGGCTGCCGACTGATCGCGGACGGGACCGGTACGCTCGGGACGCCCGCCCATGGGCGCCCCGAGCTGTGACGGGTCTACCGGGGCTGTGCCTTCACAGCGAGGACGGGACGATCGGCCTGCAGCAGGATCCGCTGCGCGTGTGAGCCCATGATGAACTTGCCCACCTGAGTGCGCTGGCGCAGGCCGATGACGATGAGCGCGACGTCGTGTTCGTCGGCGAGCTCCAGGATGGCCTCGGTGAGGTCGTCCCGGTGGGTCGGCCTCAGGATGGTGGCCTTGACGCCCGCGTTCCGCGCGGCCCCCGTCACGCGCTCGATGTCCTCCTCGGACGCCACCGAGGCATCTGTCAGGACGCCCTCGCGCTGTGAGTTGACGATCAGCAGTTCCCTGTCCCGGAGGGCCGCCTCCTCGATGGCCGCGGCCACGGCTGCTTCCCCCACCGGGGTGGGCACGTATCCAACCAGGATGCTCATGCGTTCTCCTTCTGATTCTCGGATGATGCGGGGACCAACGGACCGCCTCGACGCCGGCGGACGGCGGACTGGATGATCGGCAGGACGGCGACGACCACGAAGAGCACGAGCAGGGTTCCGGAGATGGGGCGGGACAGGAAACCGAACAGGTCTCCCTCGAAGACCAGCAGGGACCGGCGCAGGTTGGATTCCAGCAGTGTGCCCAGCACGAACGCCAGCACCAGGGGCCCGGGCTCGAAGCCGAACTTCTTCATCAGGTAGCCCACCGCACCGAAGATGACCACGAGCAGCACATCGAACATCGAGTTCCGGATCGTGTAGGCACCCAGCAGGGTGATGAGGGCGGTGATGGGGGCGAGGATGGCGCCACGGACCCGGAGGATGCGGACGAAGACGCCGATCAGCGGGATGGCCATGATCAACAGCAGGATGTTGCCGATGTACATGGAGTTCACCACGCCCCAGAACAGCTCGGGGTCGTCGTTGATGAGGTTGGGTCCCGGGGTGACGCCCTGGATGAGCAGAGCCCCGAAGATGATCGCCATGGTGGCGTTGGCGGGAATGCCCAGGGTCAGCAGCGGGATGAACGAGCTGGTGGCCGCCGCATTGTTGGCGGACTCCGGCCCGGCCACGCCCTCGATGGCACCCTTGCCGAACCGGGAGGGGTCCTTGGCGGTGCGCTTCTCCACGGCGTAGGCCGCCAGAGAGGAGATGGTGGCGCCGCCGCCGGGCAGGATGCCCAGGAAGAAGCCGAGCACCGAGCCGCGGCCGATGGCCGGGGCCGAGGTCTTGAACTCCTTCCGGCTGGGCCAGACGTTCTTGACGGAGTCCGGAACCTTGGCGGCACGGTGGCGCTCCTCCAGGTTGTAGAGGATCTCGCCGATGCCGAACAGGCCCATGGCCACCGGCACGAAGTCGATGCCGTCCGCCAGGGACAGGTTGTCGAAGGTGAATCGTTCGGCGCCGGTGAAGGTGTCCCGCCCGACCGTGGCGAGCAGCAGCCCGAAGGCGGCGGCGATGAGCGCCTTGATCTTGGCGCCGGAACTGATCGTGGCCACCAGGAGGATGCCCAGCAGCGCCAGGGCGGCGTACTCGGGAGGGCCGAAGTCCAGGGCGAACCGGGCCACCACGGGGGCCAGGAACGTGAGGCCGATGATGGCCACGGTGCCGCCGATGAAGGAGCCGATCGCGGCGATGCCCAGGGCGGTCCCGGCCTTGCCCTGCCTGGCGAGCTGGTAGCCGTCGAACACCGTCACCACGGTGGACGCCTCGCCGGGCAGCCTCAGCAGCACGGAGGTGATGGTGCCGCCGTACTGGGCACCGTAGAAGATGCCGGCCAGCATGATGATGGCGGTCACGGGCTCCACGCCGTACGTCAGGGGCAGCAGGATCGCGATCGTGGCGGCCGGGC
>NZ_JALDXU010000104.1:0-11683 GCF_032154715.1 Citricoccus sp.
CCGTCGGACCCGGCGCCGGCCTCGCCGACCGGACACCCGACCGCCACGGGCTCGCCCACGCCCCTGCCCGAGGGGCGTCCCGCAGCAGATGCCCAGGGCACCACGGCCATGGTCTCCGAGTACTTCCCGGAGGACACGGAGGTGATCGGGGCGTCCTCAGGCACCATGCGCTTGCAGGCGGTCACCACTTCGGCGCTGTCGGGGCTGTACGAGATGGAGGATCTCACCGACCTCAACGGCCTGTGCGAGCGGATGGTGTTCGCCCCGGCACCCGCGGCGGCCGTCCTCGGCGAACGGCTGGACGTGCTGGCCGGCTGCGAACCAGCCGAGTGGATCGAGGAGGGTGACGCCGGCGCCGCCGCGGACCTGGTGACCGGACGGGCCGACGTCGCGCTGCTGTACGGCACCGACCCGGCGATCCCCGATCAGGCGCTCGAACCCCTCGGGGACGCGGGCCGGGTGCTTCCGGAGGGGCGTGTGCTCATGGTGGCCGAGCCGGAGGTCCTGCCCGAGGGGGCCTCGGACGCGGTGAACGAGGTCGCCGGGAAACTCGACGGGGAGATGCTGGCCGAACTCCAGCGGCTCGCCACCGGACCGGACCCTCTGCCGGGCGAGGAGGCCGCCCAGTACTGGCTCGTCGCCGCCGGACTCGAGGAGAGCCCCGAGAACTGGTTCTGACCGGCGCTCCGCCGGCAGCCGCGAGAGCGCCGCTCGTCAGGGCCGGCCGTATCCCGCCGTCACTCCCGCGATCCGGCGGCCCGCGGTTCTAGGATGGGGCCCATGGCAAAGACACGGACCGGTCAGATCAAGCAGTCTTCGAAGCTCCTCAACGTACGCTATGACGTGCGCGGGCCGATCCTGGAAGAGGCCCAGCGCATGGAGGCGGCCGGCCACCGCATCATGAAGCTGAACATCGGCAATCCGGCGCCATTCGGCTTCGAGGCTCCGGACGCCATCCTCAAGGACATGGTCTCCCACCTGCCGCATGCCCAGGGGTACTCCGACTCCCGTGGCATCTACTCGGCCCGGACCGCGGTCAGCCAGTACTACCAGTCGCGCGGGATCATGGGCATCGATGTGGAGGACGTCTTCATCGGCAACGGCGTCTCCGAGCTGATCTCGATGGTGCTGCAGGCGCTCGTGGACGACGGTGACGAGGTGCTCATCCCCTCCCCGGACTACCCGCTGTGGACCGGTGCCACCACCCTCTCGGGCGGCAGCGCGGTGCACTACCGCTGCGTCGAGGAGGAAGGCTGGTCCCCGGACCTGGAGGACATCGAGTCCAAGGTGACGGACCGGACCAAGGCCATCGTCATCATCAATCCGAACAACCCCACCGGGGCGGTCTACTCCCGCCAGGTGCTCAACGGGATCGTGGACATCGCCCGCCGGCACAACCTGGTGCTGATGAGTGACGAGATCTACGAGAAGATCCTGTACGACGGGGCCCGCCACATCAACGTGGCCGGACTGTCCGACGACGTGGTGACGCTGACCTTCTCCGGGCTGTCCAAGGCCTACCGGGTGGCCGGATTCCGCTCCGGCTGGGTGGCCGTCTCCGGGCCGAAGCACCGGGCCATCGACTTCCTCGAGGGCCTGACGCTGCTGGCCAACATGCGCATGTGCGCCAACGTCCCGGCCCAGCACGCGATCCAGACCGCCCTGGGCGGCTACCAGTCCGTCAACGACCTCATCCTCCCGGGCGGACGGCTGCTGGAACAGCGCAACCTGGCGCAGAAGCTGCTCTCCGAGATTCCCGGGGTGAGCGTGCAGCCGGCCCAGGGTGCCCTGTACCTGTTCCCGCGGCTGGACCCAGAGGTCTACCGGATCGAGGACGACGAGAAGTTCGTCATCGAGCTGCTACGGGCCCAGAAGATCCTCGTCTCCCACGGCCGCGCCTTCAACTGGCCGGACACCGACCACTTCCGCCTCGTCACCCTGCCGAACGTGCGGGACCTGGAGGAGGGCATCAGCCGCATCGCCGATTTCCTGGAGGACTACCGTGAGCGCTAAACGGCACGTGATGGAATTCCACGCGGACCCGTGGCATACACTGCGGGCCCGCTCCACAGAGGGGACACCCGAAGCACCCGGAGAGCCCCTCGGGCCGCTCGATGTGGATCCGGACACCAAGCCGGGCTACCTCGGCGGCAAGGCCGAGGGGGAGGCCACCCTCGAGGCCCGCGCCGAACGGCTGGCCGATCTCCAGGAACTGCTCTACGCCAACGGCGTGGCCGGCACCCTGGATGAGCACGGACGGGGCCGCTCCCTGCTGCTGGTGGTCCAGGCGATGGACACCGCCGGCAAGGGCGGGATCATGCGGCACGTGATCGGCGCCATGGACCCCCAGGGCGTGGAGGATGCGGCCTTCAAGGCGCCCACCGAGGAGGAGCAGCAGCACCACTTCCTCTGGCGCATTCGCCCGCATGTCCCGCAGGACGGCTATGTGGGCGTCTGGGACCGGTCCCACTACGAGGATGTGCTGATCCAGCGGGTCCGGGGACTGGTTCCGATGGAGGAGATCGAGCAGCGCTACGCGGACATCCGAGGGTTCGAGCAGGAACTGGTGGCGGGTGGCACCCGCATCATCAAGGTGATGCTGCACCTGTCCAAGGAGGAGCAGAAGGAGCGCCTGGCCGAACGGCTGGAGCGTCCGGACAAGTTCTGGAAGTACAGCCCCTCAGACGTGGACGAACGCGCGTATTGGGACGAGTACATGGAGGCCTACCGTGCCGCCATTGCCGAGACGGACACCGAGGACGCCCCCTGGTTCATCGTGCCGGCCAACCGCAAGTGGTACTCGAGGATCGCCGTGCAGGAACTGATGATCAGCGTGCTGGAGAGCATGCGCCTCGACTGGCCGCCGGCAGATTTCGACGTGAGCGCCGAGCAGGAGCGTCTCGCCGCCAGTTGAGGCCCCCCGCCGGCTCACCGCCCGTTGATACGGCTGCTGGCAGAGGGTTCGGGGGCCGAGCACTGTGTCAGTGCCCGGCCCCCGAACCACCTTCTGCGGTGAGCTTTCGCGTGCGCTGGTGACCGGTGGTGTTGGGCCTCAGCCGGTGAAGAGCGCGGAGGCCTTGATCGCCGTCTGGACCAGGCCGTAGGCCAGCGCGGCGATGACGATCAGGGCGAGGACGACGGCCAAGGCGCGGTAGAGGCCTCCGGTGTCCATCGCCGGGGAGTGGCCGCCCGCCGCCTCGGCGCGGGCGGGGTTGTTGGGGGTGTTCTCGTTGCTGGTGCTCACTTGGCTTGCTCCTTCTCGCGGATCTGGTCCTCGGAGATGTGGTGCTTCTCGGCCACAGGCCGGACCAGCAGGTTGGCGATGAATCCGATGGCCAGCAGGCCGACCATGATGTACAGCGAGGCCGTGTACAGGTCCGCACCGGTCTTACCGGCGGCGGCCTGGGACTCGATCAGACTGTTGACGATCAACGGTCCGGCGATGCCGGCCGCGGACCAAGCCGTCAGCAGGCGGCCATGGATGGCCCCGACCTGGAAGACGCCGAACATGTCCTTCAGGTATGCCGGGACCGTGGAGAATCCGCCGCCGTAGAAGGAGATGATGACCATGGTGGCCACGATGAAGACGATCAGGTTGGCCCCGCCCATCAGGGCGATGATGAGGTACATGGCCAGACCGACGCCGAGGTACATCATGTAGTTGTTCTTGCGGCCCCAATAGTCCGAGGTGGAGGACCAGACAATGCGGCCGGCCATGTTGGCGATGGACAGCAGGCCCACGAAGCCGGCGGCGGCGGCCGGCGTGATCCAGTCGAAGTACCCCTGGATCATGGGGGCGGCGTTCTCCAGGATGCCGATGCCGGCCGTCACGTTGCAGAACAGCACAATCCACAGCAGCCAGAACTGCGGGGTCTTGATGGCGGACTGGGCGGACACATTGGCACGGGTCTGCATCGGCTTGGAGGCGGCCTGGGCGGGATCCCAGCCCGCCGGCTTCCAGTCCGGGTGGGGGACGCGGATCACGATCGCGCCCAGGGCGATGACCACGGCATAGACGATGGCCAGGGTGAGGAAGGTCTGCATCAGACCGCCCTGGAGCTGCTCCGGATCGGAGCCCCCGCCGTAGAACGCCATGAGGCTGTTGGACATCGGGCTGGCGATCAGCGCGCCACCGCCGAATCCCATGATCGCCAGGCCGGTGGCCAGGCCGGGGCGGTCCGGGAACCACTTCATCAGCGTGGACACGGGAGAGATGTAGCCGATGCCGAGGCCGATGCCACCGATCACACCGTAGCCGAGGTAGACGAGCCAGAGCTGACCGGTGGCGATGCCCACGGTGGCGACAAAGAAGCCAACCACCCAGAAGCTGCCGGCCACGACCATCGACTTGCGCGGCCCGGACCGCTCGACCCACGTGCCGCCGAAGGCGGCCGCCAGGCCGAGCATGGCGATGGCCACGGAGAAGATCCAGCCGACCGCCACGTCACCGGCCTCGAAATGGCCCATCATCGGGATCTTGAAGACACTGAAAGCATAGACCTGGCCGATGCACAGATGGATCGCCAGTGCGGCGGCCGGGATCAGCCAGCGATTGAATTCTCGAGGGGCGACGATGGCCTCTCGATCGAGGATGTTGGGCATGACGGTGCGGTCCCTCTCCTGGTCGCCATCGACCAGGGGTGATTGGTCAACTGGAAACTATGGTGCATGAGTGATGCTGGTTATATTTTTCCCATCCAGCCTTGCCGAGATTATCTCTGGGATATCAGCTGGTCAATCACGGCGCCATCGGCGATTCGCCTCGCTTTCGGCGAACACGAGCGCCACAGACCTTGCCCTGGCCCCGGGGGGACGTGCTTAGGCTGGCGCATGACTACTCAGCAACTCCAGGGAAAGTCCATCGCCTTCCTCGCGACCCGGGGGGTGGAACAGGTCGAACTCACCTCGCCGTGGGACGCCGTCATCGCCGCCGGGGGACAGCCCCGGCTCGTCTCGGTCGAGTCCGGGACGATCACCGCCATGAACGGTGACTGGGAGCACGGTGACACCTTCACCGTGGATCACTCGGCCGGTTCCGTCTCGGCCTCCGATTTCGACGGCCTGGTCATGCCCGGCGGCACCCTGAACGCGGATGCACTCCGCGTGGATGCCAACGTCCAGGGCTTCGTCCGCGGCTTCTTCGACCAGCACAAGCCGGTGGCGGCCATCTGCCACGCACCGTGGACCCTGATCAACGCCGGTGTGGTCCAGGGGCGCAAACTCACCAGCTACCACTCGCTGTCCGAGGACCTGAAGAACGCCGGCGCCACGTGGGTGGACGAGCAGGTGGTGGTGGACCAGGGCCTGACCACCAGCCGCAACCCGGGTGATCTGGACGCCTTCAACGCCAAGATGGTGGAGGAATTCGCCGAAGGAAAGCACTCCGGCCAGACCGCCTGATCTGGCCTTAACCGGCCAGCACCGGAACTGATCAGACGGTGCGGTCGGCCGTCTTGGCCCGCACCTCGTCGAGCTTCGCCCGGGCCCCGTTCAACCACTCCTCGCAACGGTCGGCGAGGGCTTCGCCGCGCTCCCAGAGCGCCAGGGACTCCTCCAGCCCGGCCCCGCCGGTCTCCAGCCGGGATACCGTCTCGACGAGTTCGGACCGGGCCTGCTCATAGCTCAGGGCGGCAATGTCCGAGGTGTCCGCCGCGGAGAACCCCTCCACAGTGGCACCATCCACGGCAGGAACTTCCGGGCCCGGCGTGGTGGGGTGGGTGTTCTCGGTCGCGTCGCTCATGCGGTCTCCTCGGGGGTCGTGGTTGCGGTGTGTGCGGAAGGCGTAGCTCGGTCGGCCTGCCCGGCGCCGCCAGTGGTTTCACTGGTGTGGAGGGCTTCGCCGGGATCGGCAGGATCGGTGATGTCCGTGACGGTGGCGCCGATCCTGCCGGCGGCCACCAGGATGTCCAGCCGGTCCCCGAGGGCGACCCGCCCAGCGCGGCGGACCACCTCGCCCTGGCGCTGGACGACCGCATAGCCGCGGTCCAGGGTTTTCTGGGGGGACAGGGACCGCACCCTCGCCCGCAAGTGTCCGACGGCGTCGTGCTCCCGGTCCAGCCGGCCGGAGAGCGACGTGCGGGCCCGTCCCCGCCACCGCTCCAGGTCCTGGGCGCGCTCGTCCACCAGGCGTTCCGGTTGGGCCATGACGGGCCGGGTGCGGAGGGCTTGCAGGGACTGGGCCTCCTGCAGCACCAGGCGTTCCACCCCGGACGCCAGGCGCAACCGGGCCGCGGAGATCGCCTCGCGCTCGAGCGCGGCATCCGGGACCACCCGCTTGGCCGCGTCCGTGGGGGTGGAGGCCCGTACATCGGCCACGTCGTCCAGCACGGGGCGGTCGGCCTCGTGCCCGATGGCGGAGACGACCGGGGTGCGCGTGGCGGCCACGGCGCGGACGAGCGCCTCGTCCGAGAACGGCAGCACGACCTCCTCGAGCGCGCCCCCACCGCGCGCGATGATGATCACGTCCACCTCGGGGTGGGCGTCCAGCTCGGCGACGGCGGCCATCACCTCCCGCGGCGCGTTCGCCCCCTGCACGGCCACCTCACGGATCTCGAAGCGGGCCTCAGGCCAGCGCAGGTGGGTGTTGCGCATGACATCCTTCAGCGCGTCCGAGTTCTTGCCCGTGACCAGGCCGATCAGGTGCGGCAGCACGGGCAGCGGCCGTTTGCGGTCCGCCGAGGTCAGGCCCTCGGCCTCCAGGGTGCGGCGGAGCTTCTCCACCCGGGCCAGCAGGTCTCCGATGCCGACCGGCCGCATGGCGGAGGCGATCATGTTCAGCCGGCCGGTCTTCGTGTAGAAGCTGGGCTTGACGCAGGCCACCACACGGGAGCCCTGCTCGACCGCGCCCTCCAGGGTGGAGGCCACGTTCCGCCAGGCGGTCACCGGCAGCGAGTAGTCTTCGTCCAGGTCACGCAGGGTCATCCAGGCATTGCCGCGGATCACCTTGAACTCGATCAGCTGCCCCTCGATCCAGGCCTCCGGGGCGCGCTCGAAGTACGTCTTGAGGTTCTCCGAGAGCACCCGCAGCGGCCACGGGGCATCCGGCGCGGTCCCGGAGGCGGTGGCCGGCAGGGGTGCCGGTGACGGCTGTTCGTCCATGCGTAGCGTGTCTCCTCGGTGGCAGGGTCGTCATGCCATTGTCTCTCTAGGCTAGGACGGGATACACCGGACCTGTGCCACCGAAGGCCGGGTCCACCCACTCTGCCCGCGCGAACGGAGCCACTATGCGCACGGTACTGTCCATCCTGCTGGCCGCGCTCGCCGGCCTGCTCGCCGCGGTGTCCCTGGTGGGCGCCCGGGTGGAGGCCCTCGTCTACACGCCGGAGCCCCTGCAGCAGATCGCCGCCCCGGTGTCCGAGGACCCACAGCTGCGGCAGGCCCTGCCCGGGGAGGTCAGTTCGCTCGTCGAGGACCAGTTGCCGGACATGCCCGGATTCGTCCAATCTGCCGCCTCCGGGCTCGTGGAGGGCGCCGCCAGCGGACTGGTCGAGGACGACCGTTTCCCGGCGGCCTGGTCAGCGGTCCTGGAGGAGACGCGCCTGGACTGGGTCGGACGCATCGACCGCCTCTCCGAAGGGGACACGACGACGTCCGGTACCGTGCACCTGCAGGCGGCACCGCTCGTGGAACTCGGGGCGGAACGGCTGGCCGAGGCCCTGTCCGGGGTGCCCGGCGGCGAGGCGGTGGCGGAGATGCTGCGCGAGGGATTGATCGCAGGCCGCGAGGCCGGCGACGAGGAGGCGGGGGAGTCGCTGCTGTCCGTGGACCTCTCCGTCCCGGACCCGGACACGGTGTCCACGGACGTCGTCGTGCTGATCGTGGACAACCTGTACCGCTGGCCCTGGCTGGCGGGAACAGCCGCCGTGGTGGCCCTGCTGGCCCTGTGGGCGGCACCGCGCCGCCGGAAGGGCATCCCGCTGTTCATCGCCGGCCTCACGGTCCTGGCCGCCGGCGGAGTCAGCCGCTGGGCACTGGGGCGGATGGAGCCCGCCGCGGGCCTGGAGGGCATCGCCCGGGTCGGCGCCGAGTCGCTGCTGGACGGCATCCACGACTACGCGATGCCGGACACCCTGATCCTCGTCGTGGGAGGCGGGGTGGTCGCCGCCCTCGGTCTGCTCGTGGCCCTGGTCTCCGGAGTCCGATCCCGAGGCCCCGCCGGGCTTTGAGGCGTGCCTCACCCGCTGATGGCCTGTGCCGAGGACGCCGGTAGACTGGAACATATGTCCGCCGTTCTCTCAGCAGCCGTTCCCTCAGCAGCCGCTGCCACCCCCGCCCCCACCGTCGCCGCCGGTTCGCCGGTCGCCATCGGGATGCCCCAGGTGCCCCGTGCCCGCCGCACCCGCGAGGATGTGGAGGCCGCCGCCGTCGTGAGCGGGGACAAGAAGGTCATGCTGGCCGCTCCGCGCGGCTACTGCGCGGGCGTGGACCGCGCCGTCATCGCCGTGGAGAAGGCCCTCGAGCACCACGGGGCGCCCGTCTACGTGCGCAAGGAGATCGTCCACAACCGGCACGTGGTGGACACCCTCGAGGAGCAGGGCGTGATCTTCGTGGAGGAGTTGGACGAGGTGCCGGAGGGCGCGCTGACCGTGTTCTCCGCCCACGGGGTGTCCCCGGCCGTCGTCAACGAGGCCGCCGAGCGCAACCTCCAGACCATCGACGCCACCTGCCCGCTGGTCACCAAGGTGCACCGCGAGGCGGTGCGGTTCGCCAAGCAGAACCGCAGCATCCTGCTGATCGGCCACGAGGGCCACGAGGAAGTCGAGGGCACCTACGGCGAGGCCCCCGAGCACACCACCATCATCAACAACCCGGAGGAAGCCCGGGCCGTGGAGGTGGAGGATCCGGACAACCTCATCTGGCTGTCCCAGACGACCCTGAGCGTGGACGAGACCCTGGAGATCGTCTCCATCCTGCGCGAGCGGTTCCCGAACCTGCAGGACCCGCCCTCGGATGACATCTGCTATGCCACCTCCAACCGCCAGGCGGCCATCAAGAAGATCTCTCCCTCCTGTGATCTCGTGATCGTGGTCGGCTCCGCGAACTCCTCGAACTCCGTGCGCCTCAAGGAGGTCGCCGTGGAGTACGGGGCGCAGCGGGCCGAGCGCGTGGACTTCGCCAACCAGGTGGACGAGTCCTGGTTCGAGGGCGTGGCCACCGTCGGACTGTCCTCCGGCGCCTCCGTCCCGGAGGTCCTGGTGCAGGAGGTGCTGACCCTGCTCGGCGAGTACGGCTACGGCACCGTGGAGGAGGTCGTCACGGCCGAGGAGGACATCATCTTCTCGCTGCCCAAGGAGCTGCGCTCCGAGATGAAGAAGGTCGGGGACAACGACCGCTCCCTCGGCGGCCGCCGTACCACCACCGACAGCTGATGGCGTCCGGTACACCGGCTGCGGCGCAGGAGCCGGTCCACCTGGTCCTGATGGGCATCTCGGGCTCGGGGAAGACCACGCTGGCCGAGCGCCTCGCCGAGGAGTTGAACCGCCCCTACGCGGAGGCCGACGAGTTCCACTCCGCGGCCAACATCGAGAAAATGCGGTCCGGGGCCCCGCTGACCGACGAGGACCGTGGTCCCTGGCTGGCGGCGATCCGTGACTGGATGGGCACGGCGGCCACTACCCGCGGGACGATCGTCACCTGCTCGGCGCTCAAGCGCACCTACCGCGACCTGTTGCGCCAGGCCTCCGGCCGGGTGTTCTTCCTGCACGTCATCTGCGATCCGGCGGTCATCACGGACCGCATGGAACACCGCCTGGGCCACTTCATGCCGGCCTCGCTGGTGCCCAGCCAGCTCGCGACACTCGAGGAACTCGGGAGGGACGAGGACGGAGCGGTGCTGGTCAACTCCGGTAGTGTGGACGAGCTTGTCGAACAGGCGCTGACCATCGTCGCCGACCTCTGAGGCCGCCGGCCGTTGGCCATCGGCCGCCGCGGCGGCAAGCGCTACCATCTTGCGCTGAAGCCCCCGTCCTGACCGGGCCGCCGGGCTGCGCTCCGACCCGAAGGCCCACCCATGACCATCGAAGAATGGACCCCTACCCTGGGGGCCGGACCGCTGCTCGGCATCGCCGCCGCGGCGATCGCGCTGTTGCTGTTCCTCATCATGTACCTGCGGATGCACGCGTTCCCCGCGCTCGTCCTCGTCAGCGTCCTGACCGCCTTCGCCGCGGGCATCCCGGCGAACCTGGTGGTCTCCACGGCGACGGAGGGCTTCGGCAGCACCCTGGCCACCGTCGCCCTACTGGTGGGCCTGGGGGCCATGCTCGGCCGGCTCGTGGAGATGTCCGGTGGCGCCAAGGTCCTGGCGGACACCCTCATCGGCTGGTTCGGTGAGAAGCGGGCCCCCTTCGCCCTCGGCGTCGCGTCCCTGCTGTTCGGTTTCCCCATCTTCTTCGACGCCGGCCTGGTCGTCATGCTGCCCGTCGTCTTCGCCGTGGCACGCCGACTCGGCGGGTCGGTGCTGTCCTACGGGCTGCCGGTGGCCGGTGCCTTCTCCGTCATGCACATCTACCTGCCCCCGCACCCGGGTCCGGTGTCCGCCGCCACGTTCTTCGAGGCCAACGTCGGCCTGGTGATGCTCCTGGGCCTGCTCGTGGCCCTGCCCACTTGGTACGTGACCAGCTACCTCTTCGGCCGCTGGGCCGGCCGGCGCTGGCAGCTGCCGGTGCCCTCCCTGCTCGGACGGGCAGACGAGGAGCAGGAGAAGAACCCGCCGCGGTTCGTGACCGTGGTCCTGGTCCTGCTGCTGCCGATGGTCCTGATCTTCCTCAACACCGGCCTGGACACCCTGAACCGAGGCGGCATGCTGCCCGAGGGTACCGGCGAGACCACCTGGTTCCAGGTCCTCCGCGTCCTCGGGGAGACCCCCGTGGCGCTGCTCATCACGCTGATCGTGGCCACGATCGTCCTGGGCCGGGCCCGCGGGACCGACAAGTCCGTCCTGGAGAAGACACTCGAGGGCGCCCTCGGCCCGGTGTGTTCCGTCATCCTCGTCACCGGCGCCGGCGGCATGTTCGGCTCCGTGCTGCGCGCCTCCGGCATCGGAGATGCCCTGGAGGACTCCCTGTCCGACCTGGGTGTGCCGCTGATCCTCGCCGGCTTCCTCATCGCCGCCGTGCTGCGGATCGCGCAGGGCTCGGCCACCGTGGCCCTGACCACCGCTGCCGGCCTGGTGAGCGCCGGGGTGGCGGCCGCGGACTACAACGCCGTGCAGCTGGCCGCCATGGTGCTCGCCGTGGGCGCCGGTTCCGTGGTGGCCTCCCACGTCAACGACTCCGGATTCTGGCTGGTCGGCCGGTTCTTCGGGATGGACGTCAAGACGACCCTGAAGACCTGGACGGTGCTGGAGACCCTCATCGGCGTCATGGGATTCGTCATCGCCTGGGCGATCTTCGCCCTCGCCGGCACCATGGGCTGATTCCGCCCCTGCCTGACACGGTGAAGCCCCCGCATCCGGCTGGATGCGGGGGCTTCACGGTGTCACGGGCGGCTGGCGCCCGGTCGGCTCTCAGTCGGGATCAGCTGCGGGGCGCGCCCTGCGCGCTGGAGGAGCGGCGGCTGCGGCCACCGCGGGAGCGGCCGGCACCACCACGGCCCTCGCGGCCGCCCTCGTGATCCCGGTTCTCCCGGAAGTCGGTGTTGCGTCCGCCGGTCTCCGAGGAGTACACCCGGCCGCCCGACGTCGGCG
>NZ_JALDXU010000105.1:0-11083 GCF_032154715.1 Citricoccus sp.
CGTCAAAGGTGATCCACCCGCGGGCGATCAAGCGATGCAGCGCGGGATACAACGAGCCTTGCTCGACCAGCAGTACGTCATTCGAACCGCTTTCGATCGCTTTGACGATGGCGTGGCCGTGCGCCGGGCCGAGGCGCAGCGCCGCTCCGCGAAGGCCACACCGACGCCCTCGACGCTGCCCTCCGGTGAGACGGCGCCCAGCCCGAGTCCCTCCGCCACGTCCAGCACGCCGACTCCGGACGAGGCCACCGGTGCCTGGCCGGACGGGATCGTGGGCGTGGCACCCCGGGCCGAACTGCTGTCCATCTCGGTCCACCTCGGTTCCAGCGACCCCGACGGTCCGTCCCCGGAGGACCAGATCGCCGAGGCCGTCACCTGGGCCGTGGACCACGGGGCCGATGTCATCAACATGTCCCTCGGCTCCACCCGTCAGGACTGGCCGGAGAGCTGGGACCGGGCCTTCCTGCACGCCGAGCAGAACGATGTGGTGGTGGTGGCCGCCGCCGGCAACCGCGCCTCCGGAACCCTGACCGCAGGGGCCCCGGCCACCATTCCCGGTGTGCTGACCGTGGCGGGACTCAACCCCGATGGAACGGCCAGCTGGGACTCCTCCACGGAGGGGATCTCGATCGGGGTGGCAGCACCGGCCGACCCGCTGGTCGGCGCCGTGCCGGGTGGCGGCTGGACGGAGTGGGCGGGCACCTCGGGAGCCGCCCCGCTCGTGGCGGGACTGGCCGCCCTGATCCGGTCCGAGTACCCGGAGATGCCGGCCCACCAGGTCATCCACCGCATTCTGGCCACGGCCGAGGACGCCGGCGTTCCTGGCGAGGACCCGGTCTACGGGCACGGCATCATCGACGCAGCGGCAGCCGTGACGGCGGACGTCGGTGCCGTCGACCGCAATCCCATGGACACCCTCGCCGATTGGATCCGCGTCCACCGCCGCGCCGAGTCCTCCGGTGCGCCGACGCCCACCGCGACCCCGAGCGGGGAGCCGGCCGAGCCGACGTCGGCCCCGGATCCGCTGTCCACGGAGCTGCCGCAGGCGGCCGTCCCGGCCGACCCTGCCCCGGGACTGCAGCCGGCGCTCGTGATCGGCACGGGCCTCGTGGTCGCCGGACTGGCAGCCACCGCCGTGGTCCTGTATCTCCGGCAGCGCAGATCACCCGAGCGTTGAGCCAGGTCAGCGGACCACGTCGACTCCCTCCGGCTCGCCGGCAGCGGAGCGATACTTTGTGACTTTGTGAAAAATTTCACGAAGTGCGGTGGGCGGGTCTAGGCTGAGTGTCATGGCAATCACTCCGCAGCTGTCCCCGAAGCCCCGTGTCCTCATCGTCGGCGGCGGTTACGCCGGCCTGTACGTCGCCAAGAACCTGGAGAAGAAGGTCAAGGAGCGTGGCGGCGTCGTCACCCTCGTGGACCCGAACCCGTACATGACCTACCAGCCGTTCCTGCCGGAGGTCGTCGGCGGGAACATCGAGCCCCGGCACATCGTGGTGGACCACCGCACCCACCTGAAGAACTCCGAGATCGTCCAGGGCAAGGTCATCAAGGTGGAGCACGCCCGCAAGACCGCCACTGTCCAGACCCAGGACGGCTCTGAGTTCGAGATCCCCTACCAGGACGTCGTCATGACCGCCGGCGCCACCACCCGCGTCTTCCCGATCCCGGGCCTGGGCGAGGCCGGCATCGGCATGAAGACCGTGCAGGAGGCCGTGCAGCTGCGCAACCAGATCCTGGACCGCATCGAGGCCGCTTCCACCATGACGGACGCCGCCGCCCGCAGCCGCGCCCTGACCTTCGCCGTCGTCGGCGGCGGCTTCAACGGGGTCGAGACCATTTCCGAGATGGAGGACCTGATCCGGTCCGTCATCAAGAAGAATCCCCGCCTGGCCCAGTCCGATGCGCGCATCGTCCTGATCGAGGCCATGGGCAAGATCATGCCGGAGGTCGGCGAGGACCAGGCTGTCGAGGTCGTCGAGCACCTGAAGTCCCGCGGCATCGAGGTCCTGCTCAACACCTCGCTGGCCGGTGCCGAGGGCGGCGTCCTGAAGCTCATCAACATGCAGGACAAGTCCGACGCCGGCTCCTTCGAGACCGACACCCTCGTCTGGACCGCCGGTGTGGCCGCCAACGCCGTGGCCAAGCAGACCGATTTCCCGGTCGAGCAGCGCGGGCGCATCGAGGTCACCCCGACCCTGCAGATCTCCGACGGAGACGGCGGGGTCCTCGAGGGCGCCTGGGGTGCCGGCGACGTGTGCGCCGTGCCGGACCTGACCGGTGACGGCCCCGGCGGTCACTGTGTTCCCAACGCCCAGCACGCCGTGCGCCAGGCCAAGCGCCTCGCCGCCAACCTGCTGGCCGTGCGCTTCGGCGAGGGCGCCGTGGAGGAGTACGTCCACAAGTCCCTCGGTGCCGTGGCCGGCCTCGGCTTCGGCAAGGGCGTCGGCAACCCGATGGGTCTCAAGCTCAGCGGCATCCCGGCGTGGCTGGCTCACCGCGGCTACCACGGCCTGGCCATGCCCACGTACGAGCGCAAGGCCCGCGTGGTCTCCGACTGGCTGCTGTCCGTGGTGTTCGGCCGCGACACCACGCCGATCGAAGGCCTCGAGAACCCGCACAATCCCTTCCTCGAGGCAGCCGGCGGCGAGCTCAAGCCGGGCCGCTTCGACCATCCGAAGGTGTTGGAGTCCACGAAGTCCTCGACGTAGGTTTCGACGGGGCTCGAAGTACGCTTCGGCTCCACGGCGGCCCGGTACCCTTGAGGGGTTCCGGGCCGCAGTCGCGTCCCGCCCCCATAGCCCAATTGGCAGAGGCAGGAGACTTAAAATCTCTGTGTTGTGGGTTCGAGTCCCACTGGGGGCACTGTCCGGGCCTCTTTTCCGGCCACTCCGGCCGCTCAGCCCGTTAAGCCGTCAGCGGAGGGGAGAGCTCCTCGTCCGTTGTCAGGTTGCTTTTCAGGTTCGGCAGATAGACTGACATCAGTCCCCATCACGTCCATGCCGGGCCACCCGGGCCGGAGAGCACGACCGTGGACCGCACGCGACCAGCAGAGGAGATGGCCAGTGGCCAACCCCGTCTTCAACAGCAAGAACTTCCAGGAACAGATGCACTCCGGTGACGGCCGGGGTGGCGCCGCCACGCAGCAGGCGCCGGGCTGGTACCAGGGCGGTTCCCGGGGCCAGGCTCCGCAGGGCCAGACCCAGCAGCCGCAGTTCGGTCAGCGGGCGCCGCAGGGCCAGCCGGGCCAGCAGTACACCCCGGAGCAGCTGGAGCAGATGTACGCCCAGCCTGCCGCGGGTCCCGCTGACACGGGCCGGATGAGCTACAACGACGTCATCGCCAAGACCGTCATCACCCTGCTGCTCGTCGTGGTGGGTGCCGCCGTCGGCTGGAACATGCCGGCCCTCATGCTGCCCGGCGCCATCGTCGGCCTGGTCCTGGGACTCGTCAACGCCTTCAAGCGCGAGCCCTCGCCCGTGCTCATCCTGATCTACGCCGCCGCGCAGGGCCTGTTCCTCGGTGGTATCTCCGGCGTCTTCGAGCAGATGTGGCCGGGCATCGCGGTCCAGGCCGTGCTGGCCACACTCTGCGTGTTCGCCGTGACCCTGGCGCTCTTTGCCTCCGGCAAGTGGCGCGTCTCCAAGAAGTCCGTGAAGATCTTCATGGTCGCGATGATCGGTTACGCGCTGTTCTCCGTGGTCAACCTCTTCCTGATGCTCTTCGGCGTCACCGACGCCATGTTCGGCCTGCGCGGCGAGTTCCCGCTGCTGGGTCTGGGCATCGGTCTCCTCGCCGTCTTCCTGGCCGCGTTCTCGCTGATCATGGACTTCACCGCCATCACCCAGGGCGTCCAGGCCGGCGCCCCGCAGAAGTACTCCTGGTCCGCCGCCTTCGGCCTCACCGTGACCCTGATCTGGCTTTACGTCGAGATCTTGCGCATCCTGGCGATCCTGCGCGGCAACGACTGACCACGCACTGAACCGTCCACAGCCATCGGCTGGCCCCGTCCGGGACGTATCACCCGGACGGAGCCAGCCGATTCTGGGTTAATGGAGTCATGAACGCGTCCGAGAACCGTCCCGCCGGCCTGCCAGCCGTGCCCTCCCGTCAGTCCTCCCACGAGCCCTCCGGCCAGGCTGCCGGGCTGCCGTTCGGCGATCCCGCCGTGACGGGCACCCAGTATGTGCTGCGCCACGGCGGGGCCGAGGCCATCATCACCTCGCTGGCCGGCGCCCTGCGCCGTTATGAGGCGGATGGGACGGCATGGGTGGAGACCTACGGCGCGGATGAGGTCCCGCCCTCCGCCTGTGGCATCCAGCTGTCCCCGTGGCCCAATCGCGTGCGGGACGGGCGCTGGACGCTGGACGGCGCGACCCAGCAGCTGGACCTCACCGAACCATCCCGCTCGAACGCCAGTCACGGACTGCTGCGCAACACCGCCTTCGTCCCGGCTGAGCAGACGGACCGCCGGGTGGTCCTGCGCGGCGAGATCCACCCGCAGCACGGCTACCCGTTCCGCCTCACCCACCAGGTCACGTACACCCTGGCCGACGACGGCGCCCTCACCGTCCACCAGCAGCTCACCAACCATTCCGACCGGCCGGCACCGGCCGCCTTGGGCGCCCATCCCTTCCTGCGGATCGGGGACGTGCCCAGTGAGGATTTGGTGCTGACCCTGCCGGCGGCCACCCGGGTGCTGTCCGATGACCAGTTCATCCCCACCGGGACGGCCCCGGTTCACGGCACGGCCGAGGACTTCCGCGACGGCCGGCAGGTGGGCACCGAACTGCTCGACGCGGCCTTCACCGATCTGGAGCCCGGCGACGACGGCCGCCACCATCACGCGCTGTCCGCGCCGGATGGGCGTAGCGTGGAACTCTGGACGGACCCGGCTTTCGGCTATGTCCACGTCTTCTTCACGGATCGGTTCCCCGGACGTCCCCGGGCGGTGGCGGTGGAGCCGATGACGGCTCCGGCCAACGCCCTCAACAGTGGAGACGGACTGGTGTGGATCGGTCCGGGGGAGCGGATGGGCGCCGCCTGGGGCCTATCTCACCACCGTCCACTGCACCGTCCCTCCCACCCTTCACACGACCGTCCACACACTGAGGAGGCAGTCCGTTGAGCACTCGCCCAGAGTCCGGGGCGCCGGAGGCTCCGGTTCCCGGGCTACCCGAAGTCCCGGGCCCGCGGCCCGAGGCCCGGGTGCCGGATCCCCTCCTGACCGCGCCCGATCAGGCCAACCGGGTGGCCGCCGACGTACCCTACGGGCTGACGGTGGCCGCCGCCTGGTCCTGGCGGGTGCTGATGGTGCTGGCGATGGCCGGGGCCGGCATCTGGCTGCTGAGCCATGTCTCGCTCCTGGTCATCCCCCTGATCGTGGCGGCCCTGCTGTCCACCCTGCTCGCGCCGATCCACAAGCGGTTCGTGGGCTGGGGCCTCCCGCGGGGACTGTCCGTGACCGGCGTCATCCTCGGGTTCATCATCCTCGTCCTGGGCCTGCTGACCCTGGTCGGCCAGCAGCTGGCCGTGGGCTTCACGGACATGCGGGACCAGATCGTGGTGGGCGTCCAGGGCATCGTCGGCTGGCTGGAGAGCTTCGGCGTCACCACGGACCAGTGGAACAACATCCTCTCGGACCTCGGCGAGGCGGTCCGGGCCAACAGCCAGACCATCCTCTCGGGTGCCCTGGGCTTCGGCTCCACCGCCGGCAACATCGCGGCCGGCACGGTGCTGGCCGTCTTCGCACTGATCTTCTTCCTCTATGACGGCAAGAGGATCTGGCGGTTCTGCCTGAACTTCGTCCCCGCCCGCCATCGCATCGCCATCGACGGTGCCGGCGAGGTCGGCTGGACCTCCCTGGGCACCTACGTCCGGGTCCAGATCTTCGTGGCGTTCGTCGATGCCCTGGGTATCGGACTGGGGGCCATGATCCTCGGGGTGCCGCTGGCACTGCCACTCGGTGTGCTGGTGTTCTTCGGCTCGTTCATCCCGCTCGTGGGTGCCGTCCTGACCGGCGCGGTGGCCGTGATGCTGGCCCTCGTCGCCAACGGCTGGGTGAACGCGCTGATCATGCTCGGCGTGGTGCTCCTGGTCCAGCAGATTGAAGGCAACGTCCTGCAGCCGCTGGTCATGGGGCGTGCGGTCAGCCTGCACCCTCTGGCCGTGTTCCTGGCCGTGGCCGGGGGCACCGCGGTGATGGGTCTGGTCGGCGCGATCTTCGCCGTGCCGTTGATGGCCTTCCTGAACTCCACCATCAAGTACCTCCACGCCAAGCCATGGCTCGAGAACGAACCCGAACCCGCGGCGGCCTCGGACTACCGCGATACCCGGCTCAAGGACCGGGCCGCCGGTCTCGAGGGGCGCTGGGGCCGGGCCTACGTGACCATCGACGGCGTGGTCCGTCGGGCCACGAGCGGCACGAGCGTTACTGCCGGAGCCGGCGGCACCGGCGGCACCCGCGCCGCCGGCGACGGAGCGCCTGGCAGCGGTGACGAAGGCGCACCCAGCGCCGCGGAGCGTGCCCTGTCCGCCAAGCGGCGGCGCCAGGCCCGCCGCCAGCTCAAGCGGTCACAGTCCCGATCGCGCTTCCTGCCCCGCCGTTTCCGCCGGAACCACGCCGCTGGTGGTCACTCCGATGCCGGGGCCGGAGCCGATGCCGGCGTCAGTTCCGGCCCCGAGGCCAGTTCCGAGGCTGGACTCGGTGCCGGTGCTGCTGCTGGTGGCCCGGAGGCCGATACCGGTGACGCTGCTGCCCACGGAACCGGCACCGCGGGCAATCTTCGCGGCAGCGGCTCCGCGGGGGAGGACAATACGGGGACGGACCACTCCGGCCGCCGGCCGGACCGAAACGGAGGACCACAGTGACCACCACCCCCCAGAGCAGTGCAGAGACCGCGACGGGTACGGCTGCCGACCGCGCGGAACTCCCGGAACTTCCCGTCACCTTGGCGGACATCGAGGAGGCCCGGCGACTGCTGGACGGGATCATTGTCCCCACGCCGCTGGACCACTCCCGTGCCTTGGGCCGGCTCACCGGCTCCGTGGTTCACCTCAAGTGCGAGAACCTGCAGCGTGCCGGATCCTTCAAGGTGCGCGGCGCCTACGTCAGGATGGCAAAGCTCTCCGAGGACGAGCGCGCCCGCGGGGTGGTGGCGGCCTCCGCCGGCAACCACGCCCAAGGGGTGGCCCTGGCCGCCTCCAAGCTGGGGATCAAGGCGACCATCTTCATGCCACGCGGCGTCGCGCTGCCGAAGTTGCAGGCCACGAAGGACCACGGCGCCGAGGTGAAGCTGCACGGCAACAACGTGGACGAAGCCCTGTCCGAGGCGCAGCGGTATGCGGACGAGTCCGGATCCGTCTTCATCCACCCCTTCGACAACGCCGACGTGGTGGCCGGCCAGGGCACGATCGGCCTGGAGATCTTCGAACAGGATCCGGAGGTGGACACGCTGGTGATGGGCATCGGCGGCGGCGGCCTGCTCGCCGGCGTGGCCGTGGCCGTCAAGGAGATGGCCCGCCGACAGGGCCGGCACATCAACATCATCGGTGTCCAGGCGGAGAACGCCGCGGCCTATCCGCCGTCGCTGGCCGCAGACGCCGTGGTGCCCCTCTCCCACGTCTCGACCATCGCGGACGGCATCGCCGTGGGCAAGCCCGGTCAAATTCCCTTCCAGATCATCAAGGAACTCGTGGACGGGGTCGTCACCGTGTCCGAGGACGCGATCGCCAACGCCCTGGTGTTTCTGCTGGAGCGGTCCAAGATGGTGGTCGAGCCCGCCGGCGTGGTGGGCGTGGCCGCGTTGCTGGAGGGCAAGCTGGCCGAGCTCGGGATCGAGTCCAAGCACACCGTGGCGCTGCTCTCCGGCGGCAACGTGGACCCGATGCTGATGCTCAAGGTCATCCAGTCCGGCCTGGCCGCGGGCGGCCGCTACCTGACCGTCAAGATCTCCCTGCGGGACCGTCCCGGCGAGCTCGCCAACATCTCCCGGATCATCTCCGAGACCGAGGCCAACGTCACCCGGGTGGACCACAGCCGCATCGGCGGCTCCCTCAGCATGGGGGACGTGACGATCACGATTGACATGGAGACCCGCGGACCCGAGCACTCCGAACAGGTCCTGGGACAGTTGCGCTCGTCCGGCTACCAGCCGATCGTGCAGCACTAGCCGGGTTGCTCTGAGCGACTCGCGCATCCTGACCCTGGGGCACCATGTCGAAGCTGCCTAAGCCGCCAGACCGGGGCGCCAATAGAAGTTGCGACGGGGCCGCCGTTCGGGGTCGAGGTATCGGGCCGGGACGAACCACGGGACGCCCCGGCGGACAGAGATCTCCCAGGCTCCGGCGTGAACGGCGTGATGGTGGTGTGAACACAGCAGCGCCCCGTTCTCCACCGATGTCGGACCGCCGTCCTCCCAGTGGTGGATGTGATGGGCCTCGCACCAGGGCGCCGGAATCGAACAACCGGGTGCCGTGCAACCTCCGTCCCGGGCCGTGATGGCGCGCCTGAGCTGAGGTGTGAACAACCGCTTGGAGCGGCCCACGTCCAGAACCTCGCCGCTGCCGCCCAAGACGACCGGGATCAGATCGGCCTCGCAGGTGAGCTGTCGGATCGTCTGTGGATTGATGTCTCCCACGTAGGAGGTGGTCGAGATCGTCCGATCACGGGGTCCCGATGGGCTCGATAGGCCAGGCGGGCCAGGCGGGCCAGGCGGAACCGGCGGGCCGGCTGGGCCTGCTGGATCGGGAAGTCTGGACGATCCGGTCGAGCCTCTTCGGGCAGTCCGTTCTGCGGTGTGCGCGTCAGCCGCAGCGCCGAATCGGGCGATCAGCGTTTCGTAGTCGATGACCGCCATGATCTGAGGCCGGGCCCGGACTCTGGGGCCGGGCTGTGCGCCGCCCGCTGGGTTGGTGTTGCCGATGCCGCGGCCGTCCGCGCCCACGCCCGTTTCAGGACCGATACCGACCAGGGCCAGCGCGCCCGTCAATGCACTGACGAGCCCGTCGAGTTCTCGCTGAGCCCGGCTGCGTCCATCGAGGGTTTCATTCACGGCCAGTTCGGGTGCACCGTCCTCTTCCTCGGTACCGGTGGTGCCGGTGCGGTCTTGATGCCGGCCCGTCAGGTCCATCCTGCAGTCAGATCGCGTCTTCCGGGGGCTGGACGCAGCGCAGACCACCGTTGTGAGGACCTCATGCTGAGCGTCGCTGGCCAGCAGTGTCCACTGATGCAGCCCCTTGCCCGGACCGCGGTAGAACAAGCCCTGCGTGGCCTTGAGCTGGGCGTCGGTCGGTTCGGAACCGTCTGGATTGACCACGGCTTCAAACCGCTGCCGCCAGTGCGCGCAGACCCTTCTCAGCGTGTCCGGATCCAGGTCCCGGGCCTGGGCGACCAGCAGCCGCTCGCCGTCCGCGAGAAGGTCGCCTACGGTCCCCGGAGCCGTGTTTGCCAGGACGGCCTCGCGGTGGGCGGAGGCGATCGTGCCCACGATCATGTCCACGGCTGCTTCGCCCATCTCTGCTGTCTGGACCGCCTCGGCCAGGACTGGCATCACGGCGGGTATCACGGTGGTTCGGTCCAGCGTCAGCGACGCCATGGTGTGGGTGGCCCGAGCCAGCAGGGCCTTTGCCTCGCGGCGATCGATCCGCAAGAGGGTGCGCAGATACTCTGCGCCGTTCCTGAAGGCACACTTTCCGGGTGGGATGCCCAGCAGTTCCTCCCGAAGGTGGTGTGCCTCGAAAATCCGGTCAGTGTGCCCGGCCAAGGCGGTCCGGGCAGAGTCGATGGCCCGAGCCAGAGCCTCCACGCCCAACTGCAACTCCGGCAAGGATCCGGTCACGTTCTCGCTACGGGTGGAGTCCGCACCATCATGACTGTTCAATTCACGGTCGATGACCAAAGCGTCCTCGAATCCGCCCGCCTCGGGGGCAGCACGGTCCGCATGCGCGTAGAGGCCCCAGTCATCGCTGCGGTCCACTGCCGAACCCTGCGGGACGCGCGGCAATCGGTCCGCCAGCCTGGGGTCAGCCAGTCGAGAGGAGAGCTCGGCGGCCAAGGCGCGGGATTGAGCCACTAGCTCAGGCAGGGGCAGCTCGGCCAGCACATCACTGTCCACCATGGTCCCCCGTACTGTGCGTTCGCATATCGCCACACCAGCCATGATCGACTAGTACTGGTATTCGAACACGGGTGGCGGACGAGTTAAGCGCCGAGCGCTCAAGATGTGGTCGACGCACCTCATGTTGGGAGGTGTGGAGGACGGCGTGAAGGACGAAGCGGACCAGGGGTGGGGACTCGGTTACTCAGGAAGAGGGCTCGGGTCTGCGGATTCTCAGCCAGCGTTGGCAGCGACCGTGGCCATGGTGGAGGCGGTGAAGGGGTCCACCCGGCGCTTGACGGCTTCCACGACCGGAATGCCTTGGGCGATCTCCTCGATCCGCCGGGGCAACTCGCGCCGGTTCAGCTGGCCGCGCGCCGGGCCCAGCAGGCCGTGGGCCACGTTGAGGGCCTTGAGGAGGCCGAGTTCCGTTGCCTCGGCGAGGGTGGCCTGGCGGTCACCGGCCAGCACCTGACCCAGCCGCTCGCGCAGGGCGATCTCCGGGGCTGGACTGCTGGTCACGAATCGGGGCCCGCGGAGGAGGCGGGACTCTTCGGTGACGATGCCCTGCCGGGCCAGGCTCTGGCCCACGGCCGTGTCCGGATTGAGCTGAGAACGGCCCACCAGGGTGGAGATCTTCTGCCCCGACATCGCGTCCAGGGCCGGCAGGACGGCGTCTAGCGGGGCGTGGCCGGTCATCCCGGCCCGCACCACGGTTACCTGTGGGTCCTTGCCCTCCCGGGCGATCTCGACCGTGCCGAGCTCGGCGAGATCGGCGAGGGTGGCCGCTGCGAGCCCATAGCGGCGGTATTTCCGCGCTCGGCCGGCCGCGCCGTGGTCCTTGGTCAGCAGCAGGAACATCTCTTCGACGATGAGCATGCGACCAACCTAACAAGGTGCCGGCCTGGCCGTCGCGCCCCGCGGGCCGCTATATCCACCGACCGACGGCCTCACCACGAGAACGGCGGCGCACCGGGGAACCGGTG
>NZ_JALDXU010000106.1:0-10984 GCF_032154715.1 Citricoccus sp.
GGGGGGGGCCCTTCTTGTTTAACCGTGTCGGCTACGATGGTGAAGCTGACCGCCGGAGTACGCCATGCCGTGCTGCGGCCGTCTTCAAGATCGAGGAGAGGATCATCAGGATGTCCGAGAACGAGGAGCATTCCGGCTCGTCTGACCGTCCGCGCCGTCACGGCGGTGGACGGCCCGAGCGGGGATCCGGTTCCGGGTCCCGTGGTGGCGATGCTCGCCGGGCTGGTGCCCGGAGTGACGATTCCCGCCGGGCGGGCCGGCCTGAACGTGGGGGTGGACGCCATGACCGCCGTGGCTCGCGTGATGGGGGCCCGCGTTTCGAGAACCGGGGTTCGACGCACAATCCGGGGGACCTGCGCAGTTCCAATCGGCCGGACCGTGCCAAGTCCCCTGAGATCGATGAGGACGTCACGGGCAAGGAACTCGATCGCGCGACCAGCCGTGAGCTGGACACTCTGGACGAACGCAATCGTCCCTGGGTGGCACGTCACCTGGTGATGGCGGGGCGGCTGCTCGACATCGATCCGCAGCTGGCCTTCGAACACGCCCTGGCCGCCAGTCGGCGTGGCGGACGCCTCGGCTGCGTCCGGGAGGCCGTGGGCCTGACCGCCTACGGGGCTGGACAGTATGCGGAGGCGCTCCGGGAGTTCCGGACCTACCGCCGCATCACCGGGGACAACACCCACCTGCCGGAAATGGTGGACAGTGAACGCGCCCTCGGCCGGCATGACAAGGCCCTCGAGCTCGCTGGTGATGTCGACCACGCGTCCCTGGAGAAGGCCACCCGTGCAGAGCTGGCCATGGTGCTCTCCGGGATCCATCGCGATCTGGGAGACGTCGACTCTGCTCTGGCGGTGCTGCAGATTCCCGAGCTCGATCGCCACCGCGGTTTCTCGTTCAGCCCCCGATTGTTCCGCACCTATGCGGAGGTCCTGACCGAAGCCGGTCGTGGTGAGGAGGCCAAGGCCTGGCGCCGGCAGGCCAGCGTGGCCGAGCGGGCGTTGGGCATCGGTGACTTCGAGGATCCGGAGATCATCGACTTCGGACTGGACGATGACGGTACCGAGGACCGGCCCCGGGCCCGTGACCTGGTGCCCCCCGGAGCGTCCGCTGACGTCCCAGAGGACGGGCAGCCGGACGCCGGACGGCTGGACGACGAGGACCTGGGATCCATGGTGACCTCCGAGCGGGTGGAGGATCAGGATCCGGCTGCGGAGGCAGAGGGGTCACAGGACTTCGACGGTGACGTTGCCGCTGATGATCAGGACCGCGGAGACCGCTGATCCATGACGGGCGCGGATTTCTTCGGAGGCCATGACGCCGTCCTGTGTGACCTGGACGGCGTCGTGTATGCCGGAACCGAGGCCATCGACGGTGCCGTGCCGACCCTGCGTGAACTGGGGCGGCGCGGTGTTCCCGTCGTCTATGTGACCAACAATGCGTCAAGGTCGCCGGAATCTGTGGCCGATCACCTGTGCGGTCTCGGTCTGGAGGTGACCGGGGATCAGGTCTTCGGATCTGCTGCGGCCGGGGTGACGCTCCTGAATCAGGAGCTGTCCCGGACCGGAACCCGTCCGACGGCGGACGCGACGTCCTCTGGTGGGCGCCCCGCCCCGGCGAAGGTCCTGGTCGTCGGCTCAGATTACCTGCGTCACCTGGTGTCGGAGGCCGGTCACCGGGTGGTGGCGACGGCGGCCGAGCGCCCCGACGCGGTGATCCAGGGATTCGATCCCTCGGTGTCCTGGGCAGACCTGGCGCAAGCCGCCTATGCCCTCAACGGGGGTGCCCGCTGGATCGCCACGAATGCGGATCTGACCATTCCCCGGGCCGAGGGGATCGCGCCCGGCAACGGTGCCCTGATCGAGGCGGTGTCCCACGCTACGGGGACCCGGCCGCTGGCAGCGGGCAAGCCCGAGCCAGTGCTGTTCCGTCTGGCCGCCCGCGCTGTCGGCGCCCGCCAGCCCCTGGTCGTCGGCGACCGCCTGGACACGGACATCCTCGGGGGCAATCGGGCCGGCTTCACCACGGCCCTCGTGTTGACCGGTGTGGACACCGAAGCGACCGCCGCGGCCGCCCCGCCGGACCATCGGCCCACCTGGATCATCCCCTCGCTGCCGACACTCCTAGCCGACTCCGCCGTGGGGGCGACCGCCCTCCTCACCCAGGGGAAGCGGTCATCATGACCGAGTCGACCGAGTGGACTCCGGCTCCGACCGGTGACCCTGCCGCCGACCAGATCCTGGCCGGTCTGGCGGGAGCGGGGGAGCTGAGCCCCGATGAGGAGATCGCGGCCTACCGTGAGGCCCTGGACGCCTTGGCGCAACTGCTGGAGGAGCAGCCTCGGCTGCCCGGACTGTCGTGAGCAGTCCGCGGACCACGGGCAGCGGCGACCGCATCCGCCTCGACCTCGCCCTGGCGGATCGTGGGCTGGCCCGTTCCCGTAGCGAGGCGGCCGGACTCATCAGTGCGGGCGAGATCGTCCTCAACGGCGTCGTCGCCACCAAGGCATCCCTGAAGTGCGGCCCCGGTGATGTGGTGGCGCTGCGCTCGGACGGGCCACGGTACGTCTCCCGGGCCGGGCACAAGCTGGCCGGCGCGCTGGAGCTGTTCGCCGACGTCGTGACGGCCGGGCGGCGGTGCCTGGACGCCGGGGCGTCCACGGGCGGGTTCACGGATGTCCTGCTCAGGTCGGGTGCCCAGCAGGTCGTCGCGGTGGACGTCGGCCATGACCAGCTGGTCGAGGCGCTGCGCGCCGATCACCGCGTCGAGGTGCACGAGGGGTGCAACGTCCGTGACCTCACGCCGGAGCACATCGGCGGAGCGGTGGATCTGGTGGTCTCAGACCTCTCCTTCATTTCCCTGCGCCTGGTGATGTCACCGCTGGCCGGGGTGTGCCGGCCGGGCGCCGATCTGGTCGTCATGGTCAAGCCGCAGTTCGAAGTCGGCCGGCGAGCCCTGCCCAAGACCGGCGTCGTCCTGGACCCGGAACAGCGACGGGGGGCAGTCGCCGCAGTGCTGGACACCGCCGTGGACGCAGGGCTGCGGCCCCGTGGTCTTGCCCGGTCTCCGCTGCCGGGGCAAGACGGCAACGTGGAGTTCTTCCTGTGGCTGGACCACCCCGGAGGGACAGGAGCAGCGACAGCCGCAGCGACGGCGACCGGCACCGGTGCCGACTGGCTCGGCTCCCAACCGGTCGACTGGGCCTGAAGAAACCGGTCTCCTCCACAGCTCGGCAGGTCCGGCCGGGCCCCGGCCAGGACGTGGGTATCCTGGGGCCATGCCCCGCTCAATCCTGGTCCTTGCCCACACCGGCCGCGAGGACGCCATCCGGGCAGCCGTCCACACCTGCGCCAAACTGCAGGAGGCCGGTCTGGCACCGGTGCTCCTGGCCCGTGACGTGACGGCGATCCGCGAGGCCGAACGGGCCGGCGTCGTCCCCCCGCTGGAGTCCACCCCTCACACCCTGGACGTGGACTGTTCCCTGGACGAGGTCTCCCTGGGCGTGGTCCTCGGCGGGGACGGGTCCGTGCTGCGCGCCGCGGAACTCGTCCGTGATTCCGGCCTGCCGCTGCTCGCCGTCAACTTGGGTCATGTGGGTTTCCTGGCCGAATCCGAGCGCACCGATCTCTCCCGCACCGTCGAGGCCGTGGTGGCGCAGGACTACAGCGTCGAGGAGCGGATGGCGATCGACGTCCGGGTCTTCCAGGGGGAAGAACTCGTGGCCCGCACCTGGGCGTTGAACGAGGCCAGCGTGGAGAAGTCCAACCGTGAGCGCATGCTCGAGGTGGTGACCGCCGTGGACGGCAGCCCCATCTCCACCTATGGCTGCGACGGCGTGGTGATGGCCACGCCCACCGGCTCCACCGCGTATGCCTTCTCGGCCGGCGGCCCCGTGGTGTGGCCGGAGGTCCAGGCCATGCTCATGGTGCCGATCAGCGCCCACGCCCTGTTCGCCAAGCCCCTCGTCGTGTCCCCGGACTCGGTGCTCACCGTCGAGGTGCTGCCGCGCACCAACGAGCCGGGTGTGCTCTGGTGCGATGGCCGCCGCACGGTGGACCTGCCCCTGGGCTCCCGAGTCGAGGTCACCCGGTCACCGCAACCGGTGCGGATCGCCCGGCTGTCACGCACCCCCTTCACCGAGCGGCTCGTGCGCAAGTTCAACCTTCCCACCAAGGGTTGGCGTGGACCTGTCACCGAGCAGGACCGGGCCGAGGCCGCTGTCCGCGAGACCCGGAGCGCGTCCCGGCGGCCCGAGGGGGATCCGTCCTCCCGCGGCGTCTCGATCGTGGAACCCCACCACCTGGCGCCCCGCCCCGGGGTGGTGCCGCCGGCCACGGCCACCCTGCCGGTCGTGTCGGCACGGGACGAACGGCTGGGGATCGCGCGATCGGGGGCCACCCCTGACGAGGGCAGCGACGAGCCGGACACGCACAGCGGAGGAGCCGACCAGGCATGATCGAGTACCTGTCCATCAACGGGCTGGGCGTCATCGGCGATGCCGCCGTCGACCTGGATCCCGGCTTCACCGTGGTGACCGGCGAGACCGGCGCCGGCAAGACCATGGTGGTCACGGCCCTCAACCTCCTCCTGGGGGCCCGCGCGGACGCCGGCGCCGTCCGGCACGGGGCGTCCCGGGCCACCGTGGAGGCCGGCTTCCGGTTGGACGCCGGCCATGCCGCCGTCGGGATCGCCTCCGAGGCCGGGGCCGTGCTGGACGAGGAGGCACCAGAGCACGTCCCCGGTGCCCATGCCGACGCTGTGTCCGATGCCGATGCCGATGCCGATGCCGACGTCGGCGCACCGGCACAAGGCCGCGGGGCTGTCGCCCTCGTGGTCACGCGGTCCGTGGGGGCCGCCGGCTCCTCTGGACGCTCGCGGGCCTCGGCCGGCGGGCGCGGCGTGCCCGTGGCCCTGCTGGGCGAGCTCGGCGAACACCTCGTGGCCGTCCATGGTCAGACCGACCAGCTGCGGTTGAAGACCCCGGCCGCCCAGCGCCATGCCCTGGACTCGTTCGCCGGGCCGGACCTGGCCGGGACCCTATCCACCTACCAGCAGGACTTCGAGGCCTGGAGACGGGTGGCGGCGGAACTCGGCGAGATCACCAGCAACGAGCAGGACCGTGCCCGCGAGGCCGAGAACCTGCAGCGCTCCCTCGAGGAGATCGACAACGCCGCGGTCCGGGAGGGGGAGGACGAGGAGGTCAGGGCCCTCATCCAACGACTGGAGAACGTCGAGGAACTCCGCACGGCCTCCCTGGGCGCCCACACCCATCTGGCCGGCGGGGATGCGGCCGACGCGGTGGAGATCCCGTCGGCGGAGGCCCTCATCGAGGCCGCCCGCCAGTCCCTGCTGCAGGCCCCCGGACAGGATGACGAGCTCACCGCACTGTCCCAGCGCCTCGCGGAGGTGGGGATCCTGCTGGCCGATGTCTCCGGAGATCTCGCCGGCTATGCGGCCCGCCTGGATGACGATGCGGCCTCCGACCTGGACAGCGCCCAGGCCCGGCTGGCCGAACTGACCCGATTGATGCGCCTCTACGGACCGGAGCTCTCCGACGTGATCCGATGGGCCGAGCACCACCGGCCGCGACTCGACGCCCTGCAGGGGGATTCCGGGCGCATCGAGGAGCTCACCGCCGAGGTCGCCCGCCTCGAACAACGCGTGCTGGCCGGCGCGCGTGAACTGACCCGGTTGCGGAGGGCCGGCGCGGCCACCCTCTCCGGACTGGTCAGCGAGGAACTGCACGCCCTGTCGATGCCGGACGCCACGTTCCACGCCACTGTCACGTCCGGCGGCCAGCCGGGCCCCCACGGGGCCGACGAGGTCCAGCTCCTCCTCCAGCCCCATGCCGGCGCCGAGCCGCGGCCCCTGGGCAAGGGCGCCTCCGGCGGTGAGCTCTCCCGCGTCATGTTGGCGCTGGAGGTGGTCCTGGCCGCCACGGACCCGGTCCCCACCTTCGTGTTCGACGAGGTCGACGCCGGCGTCGGCGGGGAGGCCGCCGTCCAGATCGGCCGGCGGCTCGCCCGGTTGGCGAGGCACGTCCAGGTCATCGTGGTCACACACCTGCCGCAGGTGGCGGCGTTCGCGGACCGGCACCTGTTGGTCACGAAGAACTCGGACGGCGATGCCGGGTTCACCACCTCGGACGTCGAGACCCTTGAGGGCGAGCGGCGGGTGGGGGAACTGGCCAGGATGCTGGCCGGCCGCGCCGACTCCGGGGCGGCCCGCGACCACGCCCGCGAACTCCTCGAGGCCTCGCACACCTGAACGGGGTGCTACGATCGAACTCCGTGGTGCATAAATCTTCTCGATTCCAGAAAACGCCCAACGCTACCCGCCAGATCTTCGTGACCGGCGGCGTGGCCTCTTCCCTCGGAAAGGGGCTCACGGCGTCCTCCCTGGGTCATCTCCTGAGGGCACGAGGCCTCTCCGTGACCATGCAGAAGCTGGATCCATACCTGAACGTCGATCCCGGCACCATGAACCCCTTCCAGCACGGCGAGGTCTTCGTCACGGAGGACGGGGCCGAGACCGACTTGGACATCGGCCACTACGAACGGTTCCTGGACGAGAACCTCGACGGCCTGAACAACGTCACCACCGGACAGGTGTACTCGACCGTCATCGAGAAAGAACGCCGCGGGGACTACCTCGGGGACACCGTCCAGGTCATCCCGCACATTACGGACGAGATCAAGCGCCGCATGCGCCTGCCCGCCACCGAGGACGCCACCGTGGGCGGGGACCAGCAGGACCGGGCGGCCGCGGACCGCCCGGCACCGGACGTGATCATCACGGAGATCGGAGGGACGGTCGGTGACATCGAGTCGCAGCCGTTCCTGGAAGCCGCCCGCCAGGTCCGCCAGGACATCGGACGGGACAACGTGTTCTTCGTTCATGTGTCCCTGGTGCCCTACATCGGCCCCTCCCACGAGCTGAAGACCAAGCCCACCCAGCACTCGGTGGCGGCACTGCGCTCCATCGGCATCCAGCCGGACGCCATCGTCATCCGTTCGGACCGCGAAGTGCCGGCCGACGTGCGGGACAAGATCGCCCGGATGTGCGATGTGGACACGGATGCGGTCATCAACTGCGCCGATGCCCCCTCCATCTACGACATCCCCAAGATCATCCACGCCCAAGGCCTGGACGCCTACGTGGTCCAGTCCCTGGACCTGAAGTTCAAGGACGTCGACTGGTCCACCTGGGACCGCCTGATCGGCGTGGTCCACCACCCGAGGCATGCGCTGGAGATCGCCCTGGTCGGCAAGTACATCGACCTGCCGGACTCCTACCTCTCCGTCACGGAGGCCCTGCGGGCCGGCGGCTTCGGCAACGACGCCACGGTCTCCATCCGCTGGGTCCCCTCGGACGACTGCCAGACCGAGGCCGGCGCACGGCAGGCCCTGGACGGCGTCGACGCCATCTGCGTCCCGGGGGGCTTCGGGGTCCGCGGGCTCGACGGCAAGATCGGCGCCCTGCGCCATGCCCGCGAAAACGGCATCCCGACCCTCGGCCTGTGCCTGGGGCTGCAGACCATGGTCATGGAATACGCCCGCAACGTCCTGGGACTCACCCGGGCCTCCTCCACGGAGTTCGAACCGGACACCGAGCACCCCGTGATCGCCACCATGGCGGAGCAGGAGCACTTCGTCTCCGGCGGCGGTGACCTTGGCGGCACCATGCGCCTGGGCTCCTATCCGGCCACCCTGCGGGACGGCTCCGCGGTCGCCCGGGCCTACGGGGCCACCGAGGTCACCGAGCGGCATCGCCACCGCTACGAGGTCAACAACGAATACCGCGACCGGCTGGAGGAGGCGGGACTGGTCGTCTCCGGAACCTCCCCGGACGGCACGCTCGTGGAATTCGTGGAGCTGCCGGCGGAGGTCCACCCGTACTACGTCTCCACGCAGGCCCATCCGGAGTTCAAGTCCCGGCCGACCCGCCCGCATCCGCTGTTCGCCGGACTCGTGGCCGCGGGACTGGAACGCCGGAACACGCGCGCCGCGGGCTGATCAGCAGGGATACCCGCCACTCATGACGCACCCGACTCCTCCCCCCGCCCCCTACACCGAGCACGACGGCGGCCCGCTCGAGGACGTGCCCGCCGCGCGGCCCGCGGTCCGCACGGAGACGGCCTTCACGGGTGCGGTGTGGAACGTCACCCGCGAGGCCTTCCGGATGGTGCCGGGCGCCGCGCCGGAGGGAGACGCCGGCGGTCCGGACGCCGGTGCCTCTGAGGTTGATGGCCCGGACCTGTTGGTCCGTGAGTTCATCCACCACCCCGGGGCCGTGGCGGTGGTGGCCCTGGACGATGAGGACCGGGTCCGGATGATCCGGCAGTACCGGCACCCGGTGGGCGAGGAATTGTGGGAGATCCCTGCCGGACTGCTCGACGTCCCGGGGGAGCCCCTCGTCGCGGCCGCCCGCCGCGAACTGGCCGAGGAGGCCGACTTGCGCGCGGACCGGTGGGAGGTCCTCGCCGACTTCTACACCACCCCCGGGTCCTCCTCGGAGGGCATCCGGGTGTTCCTGGCCCGTGACCTGTCCCCGGTGCCGGTGGGTGAACGCCACGAACGCACCGGTGAGGAGGCCGGCATGCCGCTGGCCTGGGTGCCCGTGGCGGATGCTGTTCAGGCCGTGCTGGCCGGACGGCTGCGCAATCCCTCCTCCGTGGTGGGCCTCCTCTCCCTCGTCGCGCACCGGGACGGCGGCTTCACCGACCTGCGTCCCGCGGACGCGCCCTGGCACGGCCGTCCCCGTGACGCGTGAGTGACCAGTCATGAGTGACCGGTCATGAGTGCCGAGGCCGCGGAAGGCCCGCCGCGCACGCTCGCCCGTCCGGCTGAGGCGTACCTGGACCACTTGACCGTCGAGCGCGGCATGTCCCCTCATACTCTGGCCGCCTACCGCCGGGACGTGAGCCGCTACCTGGCGTGGCTGCAGGGACAGGGGGTGGGCGAGCCCCGTGAGGTGGAGCGCCGGCACGTGACAGGTTTCCTGCAGGCCCTAGCCACGGGTGCCGATGGCGGGCACCCGCTTGCGCCGCGGTCCGCAGCCCGGACCATCGTCGCCATCCGCGGCATGCACCGCTTCTGGACCCTGGAGCAGGTCACGGAGACGGACCCGGCACAGGATGTCACCCCGCCCCGCCCCGCCCAGGAGTTGCCCAAGGCGATCCGGGTGGACCAGGTGACCGCACTGCTGGAGGCCGTGCCCACGGACACTCCCGCCGGCCTGCGGGACCGGGCCCTGCTCGAGTTCCTCTATGCGACGGGTGCTCGCATCTCCGAGGCGGTCGGGCTGGACGTCGACGACGTGGTCGGAGCCGTCCGCGGCCCTCGGGAGGGTGCCAGCTTTCAGGGGACCCGTGCCGGGCCCGGGGCGACGGGGCCGGGGGCGTCCGGCACCGCCGTCGTACGCCTGTTCGGGAAGGGCTCCAAGGAGCGCATCGTCCCGCTGGGTTCCTACGCGGCCGCCGCGCTGGAGGCCTGGCTGATCCGCGGACGTCCCACACTGGCCGGCCAGTCCGGGACCGGGGGTCCCGCCCTGTTCCTCAATCAGCGCGGAGGACGGCTGTCCCGCCAGTCGGCGTGGACGATCCTCAAGAAGGCGGCGGAACGGGCGCAGATCGAGGGCGAGGTCTCCCCGCACACGCTGCGGCACTCATTCGCCACCCACCTGCTGGAGGGCGGTGCGGACGTGCGCGTGGTGCAAGAGTTGCTGGGGCACGCCTCCGTCACCACCACGCAGGTCTACACCCTGGTCACGGCGGACACGTTGCGCGAGGTCTACGCCGCAGCCCATCCCCGCGCCCTCCACTAGGTCGGGGGAAGGGGCGTCACGATCCCACAACGTCGGGCCGAACGGTGATGACATCGGTCACGGGTTGATGCTCAGATGGTGAGAGCCGGACGACGTCCCTCGGGGCGGACCACGGCCAGACCGCCACCGGACCACCACCCGCCGAAGCGGTGCTGAACGGAGCACCCGGAGGCAGACGAGGGGATCATGATGACCAGCACCGCCGACCGAACCTTCCGGGCGGGGCGATGCGTCCGGGCAGGATCCCGCCGTGGCCGGCTGGCGGCGGCTGTGGGACTCGGGGTCAGTGCCGGACTGGTGCTGAGCGCCTGCGGCACCGGCGATGAGCCCTCGGGCTCGCCCACCGCCACGACCGATCCCAATTCGAGCCCGGTCGAGACCATGACGGAGACCGCCAGCCCCAGTGACACGGCGACCGCGAACGCCACGCTCACCGAGACGGCCTCGGCCTCACCAACCGCCAGCGGGTCCGGAGAGCAGACCACGGGGCTCACCCAGAGCTACACCTCCGAGTCGGGGGTCTTCACCTGGAGCTTCCCGGAGACCTGGAGCGCGAGCCAGGAGGACTACAGCGAGGAGTTCCTGGACTATCTGGGCGTGCCGTACGAAGTGGTGCTCTTCCAGAATCCCGAGGACACTGTGGAGTACCGGACCACCACTGGGATCGCCCCCACGGACAACGAAGGCCCCAAGCTGGATGTGGTGGAGGTCCTGGAGGCCGAGGTACTGCCGGACGTCCCGGAGGCCACGGGTTCCGGGCCGGTCTGGTACCGGGCCTCCCTCTACCGGGCCAGCGAGGACTGGCCGGACCCTCAGAGCTTCGAGGGCGGGGAATTCCTGTTGTCCGTGCAGGTGGTCAACGTGGCCGAGGACCTCGACCCCGAGGCGACCGACGACTCCTTCTGGTCCTCGTGGATCTACGCTCAGCCCTCGGTCCAGGGGGACGGGGAGGGGACGGCCACGTTGCTGTCCGGCAGCGTCACCCAGGACACGGCGGAGGAGGTCACCGGCCTGGAGGGTGAGGAGGCCATGAGGGCGTTCCTGGAGACCGAGGAGTACGGCCAGCTGCGGTCCGTGGCCACCTCCATGGAGGTTGAGGTCCCCTGATCGTGCTTCCGGAGCGCCGGCGCTGAGCAACGGCCCCGGGGGGGGGGGGGGG
>NZ_JALDXU010000107.1:0-10891 GCF_032154715.1 Citricoccus sp.
CCTGTCGGCCTTCCGGGGGTTCGTCGGTTCTGAGCCTCCGGTGGAGGAGCGTGGGCGGGACAGGCTGGCTTGTACGCCGGGTTCTGTACCGGGAGCGGTCACCCGCTTCCCAGCGACGGCCATCCATCTAGGCCCGCCGTTGCCGACGGGCTCGAGCGGCCAACCCGGATGCTCGGGCGGGCAGCCCTCGAACACATCCTGTTCGGCCTTGCTCCGGATGGGGTTTACCGAGCCGATCCGGTCACCCGGACCGCTGGTGGTCTCTTACACCACCGTTTCACCCTGACCTGCCCGCCTGATGCACGCACCAGTCGGGCAGGCGGTCTGTTTTCTGTGGCACTGTCCTGCGGGTCACCCCGAGTGGGCGTTACCCACCATCCTGCCCTGTGGAGCCCGGACGTTCCTCACGGCACCGAGAACCGGCGCCCTGCGGCCGTCCGCCAGCCTGTCCCGGCGCACCAGTCTACCGGCGGCCGGTCCCGGCGGTGTCCGCGGGGCTCGGCACGGATCGCTAGGCTGTTTCGGTGCTCATCCTGTTGCCGCCCTCCGAGGGCAAGACCGCTCCCCGTTCCGGCGCTCCCCTGGACCTCGCCTCCCTCGTCCTGCCCAGCCTGGCCGGCGAGCGGACCACGGTCATCGGCATCCTCGCCGCTGCCTCCGCCACACCGGATGCGGCCCAGGTGCTGGGTGTGGGCGAGACCGTGCGGGCGGACATCGACGCCAACGTGGTGCTCACGGAGTCGCCTGCGGCTCCGGCCCACCAGGTCTTCACCGGCGTCCTCTACGACGCCCTCGACTACGCCTCCCTCCCCGAGACGGCCCGCCGCCGGGCCCGGGACAAGGTCCTGATCTTCTCCGGTCTGTTCGGGGCTCTCTCCCTGGGCGACCACATCCCGAACCACCGCCTGTCCGTGACCAGTTCCCTGCCCGGGCTGGGCCGCCTGTCCAGCTGGTGGAAACCACGGCTGACCCCTCCATTGGATGCCCATGCCGAGCACACCGGCGTCATCATCGATGGCCGCTCGGGCGGCTACGCGGCGCAGTGGAAGGCCCCGGCGGCGATCACCGCCACCGTGGACGTCTTCCAGATCCGGAACGGTGAGCGCAAGGTCGTCTCCCACTTCGCCAAACACACCCGTGGCCTCGTGGCCCGCGAGCTGCTGCTGGCCGGCCCCCGGGTCGTGAAGTCACCCGAGTCCGCCGCCGAGGTGATCGCGGCCGCCGGGTCCGCCGAGGGCACCCATGACTGGTCCGTGGACCTCGTGCCGGGGACCGGGACCAAACCGTCGAGCCTGCAGATCACCCTTCCGGACGAACACACCACGGTCGGCGGGTCCTGACTCCTCGTAGTTCGGATCGGGCGATCTGCCCGAGCTCCAGTCGCCCTTCTGCAGGTACGTGACTGGTTCCCCAGTTCAGCGGGAGGCAAGCACCTCGGCGAGCTTGGCCGGCCCGGAGGGGGCGATCTCCCAGTGATCCATACCTGGCTTGATGGTCAGGGACGTTTCCATGCCCTGGCCCGAGTAGAAGGCAGAACCGAGGCGGGCAGCGTGCACGGCGTCGAAGTTCCCGGAGGCCCCGCCACGGGAGGGCGTGTCGTCGGCCCCGACCACCCAGTGCATCTCGTAGTTCTTCATCAGGGCGCTGGAGATCGGGCGGAGCGGTGCCTTCTGTCCGTAGATCCCGCCGCCAGCCACCAACACGGCCGCCCCACCGGTCCATCCGGCGGAGTGGGAGTTCATCATGTGCCGGGCAACGGTGTCGGCTCCTCCGGAGTACCCGGTCCAGTACACCTGGTTCAAATCCAGGTCGTACTTCTTGCCCAGGTCTCTGAGCAGGTCTGCCGCGTACTTCCCGGAACTGTCCTTCCGCCACCAGGTGTTGGTGCCCTGATCGGGGGTGCCGGGGACGACGAGCATCAGTCCGTGCCGCTCGGCAAGCTTCTCGTAGGCCGGGACCGTGGACCACTGCGGTTCGCGGTACTCGAAGCCGCCGTCGCCGTGCAGGTGGATCACGATGCCGTGCGGCCTCGTCCCGTTGAGGTGCCCGGCGTACAGGTGGTACTGAGAGCTGACCGTGCCGTTGCTGAAGGTGAGAGCCTGGGCGTCCCGGTAGATGCCGCCCTTGCCGCCGGTGGAGTTCACGGGTCCGGAGGACTCGCGCACCGGCACGGTGTAGGTGGACGGCGCGCCGTTCACCCGGGTCTCGAGGGCGTAGAGGAACTTGGCGGATTCCCCGCGGGTGACGGGACGGTGGGGACGGAAGGTGCCGTCGGCATATCCGGAGACCATTCCGGTGCCGTAGAACCAGGCGGCCGGGGTGTAGAAGTTGTCTCGAGTGCTCATGTCCGGAAACGGTGACGTGGCTGGGGCTAAGGCCTGGTCATCGGACATGCGGTAGAGAAAGGCGGCCAACTCGCCGCGCGTGATGGGCCGGTCCGCCCCGAAGGTTCCGTTGGCGTAGCCGGCCGTGTATCCCTTGGCCTGCATCCAGGAGACCGCGGTGAAGGCGGAGCGGGAGGTGGGAACGTCTGTGAAGTCGATGTGAGTACCGGCCCTGTGGGTCTCGCCGGAGAACCGATAGAGCAATTGCGCGGTCTCCCCGCGGGTGATCTGCTGGTGCGGGGCGTAGGAGCCGTTGGTGTAGCCGGTGCTGATCTGTTCACAGCGGAGCCAGGTGATGGGGTCGTAGAAGTTCGCCCCGCGGGGGACGTCGGTGAAGTCGGGGGTGGCGCAGGGCTTGGTGGCGGCGGCCTCCGCCGCAGGGGCGGTACCGGCGGAGACGGGCCCTGCAAGGGTGACGGTGACGGTCAGTATGGCCATGACGCCGGCAATCCGGCGGCGGTGCGTGGCGAGCATGATGTTCCCTCTGTGATGACATGACAGGAGCAATCGTGGCGCCCCTGCGTCGGAAACTATGCGGCATCGTGCTCTGCAGCGGTTCACTCTCGACCTCGGCGCCGGTTCTTCCCTTCGCTGCGGGCTCCTCCGCGCCAGGGTACGGCGGGCGCTAGGCCGGCTCGGCCACGAGTTCGACCTCGAAGCCGTTCGGCGCCTCCAGGTAGGCGGCGTAGTGGTTGCGGCCACCGGCGAAGGGGTGCCGGTCCGCGAACAGGAGGGCGAAGCCACGGCTTCGGGCGGCCTCGGTCAGCGCATCGACCTCCGCCCGGGAGCCCGCGTGGAACGCCATGTGGTTCAGGCCCGGGCTCAGCCGGTCATGGCCGCTGGCACGGACGTGCGGGCCCGACTCCAGGACCAGGTACTCCCCCGCCCCCTGGTAGCTGGTCCCCTCGGACCATTCGCCGCTCACGTCGTAGCCGAGTTCCTGGAACAACCAGCCCAGGCTCGACCGGGCCACCTCGAGATCCCCCACCCAGATCTCCACGTGGTGCAGTCGTCCTCGGCGCCGCGGAGGCACGACGCCGGCCGGGGCGGCAGCCCCGGCCGGTTCCGTCTCCCGCGCCCCCGGGGCGATCGGGCCGGCGTCGGGGGCGGTGGTGGGGGCTGGGGCTGACGCACTGGTGGGGGCTGCCCCGGTCACCTTGATGCCGGACGTCTCCTTGACCCACGCCGTGCCGGAGGCCCCGGCGTCCATGGCCTCATTGGAGAGGAGGTCGGCGTCCTTGTTCTTCGCCCGCGGGATCCACTCATAGGTGACCTGACCAGCGGGAAGGATGGCGCGGGCCTCGGCGGCCAGCTTCTGCATGTCGGCGTGCTTGATCTTCCAGCGCCCGCTCATCTGCTCCACCACCAGCTTGGAGTCGAGCCTCACGTGCACGGCGGCGTCCGGGTCGATCTGCCGGGCCATCCGCAGTCCGGCGATCATGCCGGAGTACTCCGCCACGTTGTTCGAGGCCCGCCCCAGCGGCTGGGCGTCGATGTCCAGGACCGCACCGGTGTCCGGATCGCGGACCAGCGCTCCGTATCCGGCCACACCGGGATTGCCGCGGGAGCCGCCGTCGGCCTCGACATACAGGAGACGGCCGGCGGAGGGGGTGGACTGCTGGGGCACGCGGAGATCTCCTAAGGAGGGTAAGGACTGTGTGGATGGTGTGGATGGTGTGGATGAGGCGGGATGCAGCGGTGGTGATGCGGGAACTGGTCGAGTCTAGGCCTGTTCGGCGCGGACCAGGATCGCCCCCGAGTCGGGGCAGTAGGCCAGCGTCTCCACGGGCGTCTGTTCGATCTGGGCCAGGTCGGCGGGGCTGAGCGGCATGCCGGAGGCCTCGGACCGGTTGCCGACAAGCCGGGCCGCGCCGATCCCGCCGTTGCGTTCCCGGATCTTGTCGTAGCGGCCCACCAGGTCGGCGGGCAGGGTGGCGGCGAGGGCCTGTCGCTGTCCGGTGAGTTCCTTGCCCTCGGAGGCGACGCCGGCCGCCTCCTCCTTCAGTGCGGCACCGCGTTCCTGCGATGCGGCCTGGGCCGCGGCGAGGAGGCGCTGGGCCTGGGCGTCGGCCGCCTCGGCCTGCTCGGCGGCCTCCATGGCCTCCAGCTCGGTGCCCTCGTGCTCGTCCTGCAGGGCCTTGAGCGTCTGCAGCTCGTGCATCATGTTCTCGAGGTCCTTGGCGGACCCCTGTCCGGCATCGAGGCGCTTCTGGTTGCGGTCCCGGTGATCCTGCACGCCGGCCACGGTGGCCTCGGCCTTCCGGACCGCCTCCCGGGCCTCGGTCAGGGAGACGGCGGTCTGCTCGGCGGCCCGTTGGTGATCGGCCAGCTCCTGCTGGAGCCGGGCGTAGTCCGGGTCCTGGCGCAATTGCTGCATGCGGTGCCGAGCCCGGTCGAGGGCCGTGTCCAGTTGCTGGAGTTCCAGCAGACGCAGCTGGTCGGCGAGGGGAACGGTGGGGGCATTGCTCATGGTGGTGTCCTTACGGTTCGGTGGTCACGGCCCGGGCGTCAGGACGAAGTCCCACGGGTCGGAGTTGTGGGAGCTCACGGCGATCTCCACGTCGAAGCCGCGATCGGTGAGCAGGGTGTCCAGGGCCTCGGCGGCGGCGGGCAGCCACAGCCATTCACTGCCGAAGTGGGAGACCTCCACGAGGTAGGGGCGGCCCCCGGTCAGCCGGGCGGCCTCCCGCAGCTCGGAGGCGGGATGGTGGCGGAGGTCCGCGGTGACGTAGACGTCCGCCTGGGCGGCGCGGACCTGGTCGAACAGGCTGTCCCCGGCCCCTCCGCAGACGGCGACGGTCTGGATGATCCCGTCCCGGTCGCCGGCCACCCGTACACCGCCGGCGACGGCGGGCATAGCTCCGAAGACCCGGGCGGCGAACTCCGAGAGCGTGAGCGCATGGGGCAGGCGCCCCACCCGGCCGATGCCCTCCTCGGTCAGTCCGCCGGGAGCCGGGGCCAGTGGCACCACCGATTCCAGCCCGAGGATGTCAGCGAGGACGTCCGAGACCCCGCCAACGGCGGAGTCCGCATTGGTATGGGCGGTCAGCAGGGCGCAGCCACCCTCGATCAGGGTGTGGACCGCCTGTCCCTTGTAACCGGTGGCGGCCACCGAGGTCACGCCGCGCAACAGCAGGGGATGGTGGGTGACGAGCAGCTGGGCGCCGGCTCCCACGGCCTCGTCCACCACGTCCTGGACGGGGTCCACCGCGAAGTGGATCCGTCCCACCGGTTGCCCGGGGCGGCCGGTCACCAGACCGGTGGCGTCCCAGGGCTCGGCCAGGGCGGCCGGCCATAGCTCCTCGAAGCACTCCAGCACCTGGGCCAGGCTCGGCGTCGCGGTGGTCGGAGTGGGGGGATCCGTGGCGTGGGTCTCGGCGCTCATGGTGCCATTCTGCCTGAGACGGGAATGAACGCAGCCAGCGGGGTGCTGTAGGGGAATGTGAGTGATCTCGACAACGCCCCTGAAGCCACAGATGCCACTGACGCCAGCGAAGCCCCGGCCTCCGAGGCACAGCGCTCGTCCTACCGCGTGCTGACCATGGCCGGCGGATGCTTCTGGTGCCTGGACGCCGTCTACCGGCGGATCCGCGGAGTCACCTCCGTGGAGTCCGGCTATACCGGCAGTGACTGGCCGAACCCCACCTACGATTCCGTCTGCTCGGGCCGCACGGGCCATGCCGAGGCCGTCCGCGTCGGATTCGACGAGTCCGTCGTCAGCGCGGACCTGATCCTGGACCTCTTCTTCACCGGACATGACCCGACGACCCTCAACCGCCAGGGCCACGACGTCGGCACCCAGTACCGGTCCGCCCTGTTCCCGGCGGACGCCGCGGACGAGGAGCTGTACCGCGCAGCCATCCGGCGTAACCAGGAGAACTGGGAGGACCCCATCGTCACCACCCTCGAGCCACTCGGCACGTGGCATCCGGCGGAGGACTTCCACCAGGACTTCTATTCCACCCGCCCGGACGTCGGCTACTGCCACGTGATCATCACCCCGAAGCTGGCCAAGGTGCGCCAGCGTTACTCGGAATGGCTCGTGGAACCCTCGGAGAACGTCGGCCTGTCCTAGGCTGGCGTCAGCACTGTTTTGCTGGCCTTCTCCCGGCTCGCCCACGTCCACCGTTTCTGGAAGGAACACCGTCTTGGCCACTATTCTGAACAACATCACCGAAGCCGTCGGCAACACCCCGCTGGTCATGCTCAACCAGCTGACCGAGGGCCTTCCGGGCAAGGTCGCCGTCAAGGTCGAGTTCTACAACCCGGCCAACTCCGTCAAGGACCGCATCGGCCGTTCCATCGTGGACGCCGCCGAGGCCTCCGGCGACTTGAAGCCTGGTGGCACCATCGTGGAAGGCACCTCCGGCAACACCGGGATCGCGCTGGCCATGGTGGGAGCGGCGCGCGGGTACAAGGTCATCCTCACCATGCCGGAGACCATGTCCAATGAGCGCCGGGTGATGCTGCGCGCCTACGGGGCGGAGATCGTGCTGACCCCGGGTGCCGACGGCATGCGCGGAGCGCTGGAGAAGGCCCAGCAGATCGTCGCCGAATCGGACAACGCCATCTGGGCCCAGCAGTTCGCCAACGCCGCCAACATCGAGGCCCACTACTCTTCCACCGGTCCCGAGATCTGGGACGCGACCGACGGCCAGGTTGACATCTTCGTCGCAGGCATCGGCACCGGCGGCACCATCACCGGCGCCGGCCGCTACCTTCGAGAGCAGAAACCGGACATCAAGATGGTCGCGGTGGAACCGTCCGACTCCCCCATTCTCTCCGGCGGCAAGCCGGGACCCCACAAGATCCAGGGCATCGGTGCCAACTTCGTACCGGAGATCCTGGACACCGAGATCTACTCCGATGTCTACGCCGCCACTCTCGAGGAGTCTGTCTCCACCGCCAGGGCTCTCGGCACCCGAGAGGGCATCCTCGGCGGGATCTCCTCCGGCGCCATCGTGGCGGCGGCCCTCCAGCAGGCTGCCCTGGAAGAGAACCGTGACAAGCTCATCGTCGCCGTCGTCTGCGACTTCGGGGAACGCTACATCTCCACGGTCCTCTACGAGGACATCCGGGGCTGACCGGCCGGTCTTCCCCTCCCTGACCCGGCATCCCGGCCCCAGTCCGGAGCCACCCGATCGAAAGGCCACCAGTGGGTTTCCTGTCCCGCCTGAAGGAAGACATCGCGAATGCCCGGTCCCATGACCCGGCGGCGCGGGGGAACCTGGAGGTCGCCGTCGTCTACTCAGGTCTGCACGCCATCTGGACCCATCGGCTGACGCACCAGATGTGGCAGCACGAGAAGCTCAAGACGCCGGCTCGGGTGCTCTCCCAGGCCGCCCGGACCCTGACGGGCATCGAGATCCACCCCGGGGCCACCATCGGCCGCCGCTTCTTCATCGACCACGGCATGGGCGTGGTCATCGGTGAGACCGCGGAGATCGGCGACGACGTGATGCTCTACCACGGGGTCACCCTCGGCGGGCGCTCCCTGGAACAGGTCAAGCGCCATCCCACCCTGCAGGACGGCGTGGTGGTCGGGGCCGGGGCGAAGATCCTGGGCCCGGTGGAGATCGGCCAGGGCTCCTCGGTGGGCGCGAACGCGGTGGTGGTCAAGGACACCCCGGCGGACTCGATCGCCACCGGCATCCCCGCGACCTTCCGGCACCGTTCCCCCAAGGAACAACTGCCGGCCGTGGATCCGGCGGAGTACGTGGACCCCGCCATGTGGATCTGACCGGCGCAGCACCGAGAACACCACACCCCGGTACGACGACGGCCGGCACCCTCCTCCGTGGTGTCGAGGGCTGGGCCTCAGGCCCCGACCTCGGTGCGGTCCCCAGACCAGAGCGTGTGGAAGGTGCCCTCACGGTCGGTGCGGAGGTAGGTGTGCGCGCCGAAGTAGTCACGCAGACCCTGGGTGAGGGCCGCGGGCAGGCGGTCGCGGCGCAGCCCGTCGTAGTAGGACAGGGCCGAGGAGAAGACCGGCACGGGCACCCCGGCGGCCACGGCGGTGGCCACCACGCGGCGCCAGGCCGGCAGCGCCGCGGCGATGGCATCCCGGAACTCCGGGGCGAACAGCAGGTTGGACGGCTGACCCTCGGCGGTGGTGCCGGGTTCCGGGTGGCGGGTGGTGTCCCGGCCGCCGAACGCCTTCATGATGACGTCGAGCAGGTCGGCACGGATGATGCAGCCGTCCCGCCAGAGCGAGGCGATGGTGCCCAGGTCCAGCGACCAGCCGTATTCGGCGGCGGCGGCGGTGAGCATGTCCAGGCCCTGGGCGTAGGACACGAGCTTGGAGGCGTACAGCGCCAGGCGCACGTCCTCCACGAAGGCCTCACGGTCCGACTCCTGCGGGGCGGTGACCGGGTCGGTGCCCGCGGCCAGCACCTGCTGGGCCGTGGCGCGGATCTCGGGCTGGCTGGACAGCGACCGGGCGAAGACGGACTCGGCGATCGCCCCGATGGGCGATCCGAGGTCCAACCCGGAGATGGCGGTCCAGCGGCCGGTGCCCTTCTGCCCGGCCTGGTCCACGATCACGTCCACGAGGGGCTTGCCGGTCTCCGCGTCCACGTGTCCCAGGACCTCGGCCGTGATCTCGATCAGGTAGGACGCCAGGTCGGTGGAGTTCCACGAGCGGAAGATCCCCGCCTGGTCGGCCGGCTCGATCCCGCCCACCGAGCGCAACAGGTCATAGGCCTCGCCGATGACCTGCATGTCCGCGTACTCGATGCCGTTGTGGACCATTTTGACGAAGTGACCGGCGCCGTCCGTGCCGATCCAGGCGCAGCACGGATCGCCCTCGTAGTGGGCGGAGATGTCCTCCAGCAGGGGGCCGAGTGCCTCATAGGACTCCTTGGGCCCGCCGGGCATGATCGCCGGGCCGTTGAGCGCGCCCTCCTCTCCGCCGGACACGCCGATGCCGACGAAGTGCAGGTCCTGCGCGGCCAGGGCGGCCTCACGGCGGCGGGTGTCCTCGTAGTGGGAGTTGCCGGCGTCGATGACGATGTCGCCGGGCGCCAGCATCGGCACCAGCTGGTCGATGACGTCATCCACCGGCTGGCCGGCCTTGACCATGATGAGCACGCGGCGCGGCACGGCCAGGTTCTCGACCAGTTCGGCCAGGGTCTCGGTGGGGATGAAGGTGCCCTCACTGCCGTGCTCGGCCACGAGCGCATCGGTCCGGGCTCGGCTGCGGTTGTGCAGGGCCACGGTGTACCCGTGCCGCGCGAAGTTCCGGGCCAGGTTGGCCCCCATGACCGCTAGTCCCGTGACGCCGATGTCAGCCTTCATGCCATTCCTTCCCAGCACGCTCGGTGCTGCTACCAACAGGGGGTGGGCCACCGCCCGTGGAGGGGCGGTGCGACCGTGCTCCAGCCTACGCGGTCGCGGGCCCCACCCACCGCCGCTCCGAGACCGGGCCCTCTCAGAACGGGCCAAGCCCGGCGCAGGTCCGGACGGCCGCGAATCAGTCTCCGACGGCGTCGCGTCCGCGGCGGACGATCAGTGGATCGGGGATGCCGATGACCTCGTGGTCCTTGCCGTCGTACTCGAACTGGGACAGGAAGTACCTCATGGCGTTGAGCCGGGCCCGCTTCTTGTCATTGGACCGGATGGTGGTCCATGGCGCGTGGTCGGTGTCCGTGTGGAGGAACATGGCCTCCTTGGCCGCCGTGTAGTCCTCCCAGCGGTCCAGTGACTCCAGGTCCATCGGGGAGAGCTTCCACTGGCGCACCGGATCGATCTGGCGGATGGCGAAGCGCGTGCGCTGTTCGGACTGGGTCACGGAGAACCAGAACTTCGTCAGGTGGATCCCGTCATCCACGAGCATCTTCTCGAACAGCGGCACCTGGTTCATGAACGTGGTGTACTGCTCGTCCGAGCTGAACCCCATGACCCGCTCCACCCCGGCGCGGTTGTACCAGGAGCGGTCGAAGAGCACGATCTCACCCTCGGTCGGGAAGTAGTTGATGTACCGCTGGAAGTACCACTGGCCCTGCTCGCGGTCCGAGGGTTTGTTCAGCGCCACCACGCGTGCGGTGCGGGGGTTCAGGTGCTCGGTGAAACGCTTGATCGTGCCGCCCTTGCCGGCCGCGTCTCTGCCCTCGAAGACGATGATGTGCCGCTGATCGGTGTCCTCGCCCCAGTACTGCAGCTTCAGCAGTTCGATCTGCAGCTTGTACTTCTCGAGCTCGTACTCCTCACGGGACAGCCGCGTCTCGTAGGGGTAGTCCTCCTGCCAGGTCTCCACGGCCCGCCCCTGGGGGTCGATCAGGTCCGGGTCCGGGGTGTGCCCGTCGGTGACGGTGTACCCGCCGTTGCGCAGATGATCGATGAACTCGCGCAGGTTTTCCCGTGGAGCATCAGGGCTCAACAGCATGTGGTCTCCTTCTACGCCGGGCTGGGATTTCATTCTCCATCATCGGACGGACGCGTGACGGACCACGACCTCCCGTGCCGCCCCCCGGTGAACAGGCCGTCAACAGTCCCGGGAACGACGACCG
>NZ_JALDXU010000108.1:0-10856 GCF_032154715.1 Citricoccus sp.
CCCCCCCCCCCCCCCCCCTCATTGTTGTGCGGGCAGATATCAGTACTCATCTCTGCCCGCAAAGCGCGTCTCGGGGTGGTGGGCCGGTCGCCGGTTCGCCTGCGGGGTGCCGCGCCCGTGCTGCTGGGCTACCGGCCGGCGTCGGGTGCGGTGTTCTCGTTCGGAGCATTGGCGAGGATCCGCTCCAGCAGTCGCATCAACTGCTCGGACTCAGCCTCGGTCAGCGGCGTGAAGAGCCGGCGGTTGACCTCCAGTGCCGGCCCGTACATCTCCTGCAGCAGGTCATGTCCGGCGCCGGTCAGGGTGGCCACGCGGCGGCGGCCATCCCGGGCGTCACGGTGCACGCTGACCAGCCCGCGTGAGGCCATGCGGCTCACGAGCTCGGTCAGGGAGGCCTTGTCCACGGCGAGCTGGGCGGCGATCTCGGTCTGGCTGAGCCCGGAGTCGGAGCGGGCCAGACAGAGCAGGAGTCCGAACTGGATGCTCGTGTTCTCCGTGGAGACGTGCTCGGTCCAGAGCTGGCCGTGCAGGCTCAGCAGGCGGCGGACGGCGAGGCTGCGGAACACCTGGGGAGGGGCCAGTCCGGTCTCGGTTCCGTTCACCTTCGAGCCTCCTGACACGCCACGATCTGGGTGACAAACAATATTGTTGACAAAATCATGAAAATCTCTTGTCTGCCGGGAGTACGGCTGACTAGGCTGTGTCTCACATTACAGGCATCCGTCCACCCCCGGCCGGTGCCATCTCGCACTTTGCCTTCCAGGAGCACCATCATGATGAGGAAACTTCGCGTGGCCGCCCTCAGCGCCGCCGCCCTACTGGCCCTGACCGCCTGCGGTTCGGGGTCGCCGACCGAGGGTGGCACCACCAGCGCCCCCGCCGAGGGATCCGAGCCGGCCGCTGCTGGCGATCTGACCCCCATCGAGGTCGGGGTCATCCCGATCGTCGACGTCGCCCCGATCTACCTGGGCGTGGAGGAGGGCATCTTCGAGGAGCATGGCCTGGACGTCACCTTGACCCTGGCCCAGGGTGGTGCGGCGATCGTGCCGGCCGTCCAGTCGGGGCAGATGGACTTCGGCTTCTCCAACGTCACCTCCCTGATCATCGGGCGCGACGCCGGCCTGCCGCTGAAGATCGTGGCCACCGGCCCGCAGACCACCGGTGACGGTGAGGACGACTTCGCCCACATCATGGTCCCGGCGGACTCCGATGCGACCAGTCTGGCCGATCTCGAGGGCCAGCGGATCGCCGTGAACACCCTGAACAACATCAACGACTCCGTGATCTCCGAGGGCATGAGGCAGGAGGGCGGTGACCCGGAGTCCATCGAGTATGTCGAGATGCCCTTCCCGGACATGGTCGCCCAGCTGGAGGCCGGCAACGTGGACGCCATCGGCGCCGTGGAGCCGTTCGTGACCCTGGCCGAGGCCGACGGTGGTCAGCGCGTCTATGGTCAGTATGCCGAGCCCGTCCCGGACCTCTCGATCGCCGCCTACTTCACCACGGACCAGAAGATCGAGCAGGACCCGGAGCTGGTGGAGGCCTTCACCGCCGCGATGAAGGAGTCCCAGCAGTTCGCCACGGACAATCCGGACCTGGCCAAGGCCGTGCTGCCGAGCTACACCTCGCTCGAGCAGGACGTGATCGACGAGCTGACCATGCCGCGCTTCCCGCAGGAGCATGACATCGCCTCCCTCGAGAAGATCGCCGAGCTGTCCCTGGACTCCGGCCTGATCGACGCCATCCCGGCGACCGATGACCTGATCGTCCAGTAGTCCGGCGCGCTTCCGCGCCGTTGGTGCTGTGGGTACGACGCCGGCCCCTTCCAGTTCTCTGGGCGGGGCCGGCATCGTTCTGCCGAGTGAGTTCGGAGCACTCTTCTCCGCGCCATCGCATTTTCCGGGCGGACTCCACCGGTGGAGTCTGCCCGGAAGATGCGGACGGGGTGCGGTGGGGTGGGCCGCCCGACGCCCGGACCTACGGATGTTGTCCACAATCGTTGAAATACTCAACGGAATGGCGCACAATGAGGATGAGTGTGGTCCGCCGCACAAATGACGTACGCCATATCGCCGCGAGGAGTAGGAACGCATGATCAACCGTGGAATCGGAGACTGGATCCACCGCCGCCGCATCAAGTCAGCGGGGAACGTCGCCGTCATCAGCTCCGCCGGCGAGCTGACGTATGACGACTGGGCCGTCCGCATCGACCGGCTGGCCGATGCGCTCTCGCAGCGCGGCGTGCGGCAGGGCGACCGCGTGGCCTACCTGGGGGAGAACCACCCCTCGTTCCTCGAGTCCCTGTTCGCCGTCGGCTCCCTCGGTGCGGTGTTCGTGCCCCTCAACACCCGCCTGGCGCCGCCGGAGATCGGCTTCGCCCTCAACGACTCGGGCTCCACCGTGCTTCTGGCCTCGGCGACCATGGAGCCGCTGGCGGTCTCGGGAAGCCGGGGGACCGGCGTCGGGCTTCTGGCCCTGGTGCAGGATGGCACCCCGGTGCCGGCCGAGCGCCAGGACGGCGACCTGGAGGCGGTCGACTACGAGCAGCTGCTGGGCGGCGGCGAGCCCGTCCGCCCGGATGTGGCCGTGGGTCTCGACGACCTGGCGATCATCCTCTACACCTCCGGCACCACGGGTAAGCCCAAGGGCGCCATGCTCACCCACGGCAACCTGACGTGGAACAGCTTCAACGTCATCACAGACGTGGACATCATGTCCGATTCGGTGTCCCTGATGATCGCGCCGATGTTCCATGTGGCCTCCCTGGGCATGGGCGTGCTGCCGACCCTGCTCAAGGGCGGCACCCTGGTCCTGGAGTCGCGGTTCGAGCCCGGGCGGGTCCTTGAGCTGATCGAGAAGCACCGGGCCACGTTCATCTCGGGGGTGCCGACCACGTACCAGCTGCTGGCCGAGCACCCGAACTGGGAGTCGGCGGACATCTCCTCGCTGCGGAACCTGACCTGCGGCGGCTCCGCCGTGCCGCTGCGCGTTCTGGAGGCCTATGAGCAGAAGGGTCTGTCCTTCACCAACGGCTACGGCATGACCGAGACCTCCCCGGGGGCGACCACCCTGCCGGCCCGCTACTCACGGCCCAAGCAGGGTTCCTCCGGGCTGCAGCAGTTCCACACCTTCGTGCGGATCGTGGACCCTCTGGGCCAGGTCTGCCCTCCCGGCGAGGTCGGTGAGATCCAGGTCCAGGGCCCCAACGTCATCAAGGCCTATTGGAACCGTGAGGACGCCACCAGGGACTCCTTCGTGGAGGCCGAGGACGGAAGCTGGCTGAAGACCGGGGACATGGGCTACCGGGACGAGGAGGGCTTCCTGTTCATCTCCGACCGCCTCAAGGACATGATCATCTCCGGTGGCGAGAACATCTACCCCGCCCAGGTGGAGCAGGAGATCTCCCAACTGGACGCCGTGGCCGCCGTGGCCGTTATCGGCGTTCCGGACGAGAAATGGGGCGAGGTCCCGCGCGCGGTGATCGTGGTCCGGGACGGGCACGAGCTGACCGAGGAGCACATCATCGGGCATCTCAACGGCAAGCTGGCCCGCTACAAGATCCCCAAGTCCGTGGTGTTCACCGAGGAGATGCCCCGCACCGCCTCCGGCAAGATCCGCAAGCCGGACCTGCGCCGGCAGTTCGGCTGACGGCGGGCGACCAGCTGCCGCGTCCCGGAACCGGCACCATGCCAGTTCCGGGCCGCGTAGCTCGCGCTTCCTTTCAAAGGGAAGGGCGGTTTCGCCGACCGGCCGCCGTGTCTAGGTTGGACACACCGGCCTCGTGGATCTCCGGACGACTGTCCGCGGGATGGAGGCCCGTCCCGACCGGGAGGATCATGACGATGTCACAGACCGAAGCCACCGAATCACTCGCCCAGGCCATCGAACGGACCGGAAGCCCCGTCGAATTCCTGCGCAACCAGAACTGGCCGTCCATCACGTTCCCCATCACCCCGGAGTTCACCAATTGGCGCGACGAACAGCGGGCCTGGCGGACCACGGTGGCACTGATGGACCAGTCGCACCACATGACCCAGCTGTTCCTGGGCGGGGCTGACCTCCTGCCGCTGTTGGCATCCATCTCGCCGAATACGTTCGCCACCTTCCGGCCGGGAATCGCCAAACAGCTGATCTCCGTCAACCAGGACGGGTACCTGATCGGGGACGGCATCCTGTTCTACCATTCCGAGGGGCACGAGGGTCTGGTGCTCGTGGGGCACCATATCCTCATCGACTGGGTGCGGTTCACCGTGGAGAAGGCACAGGCCGCCGGCCGGGACGTGCACCACCGGCTGGACCCGAACTCGAACATGCGCTCCGGCCCGCCCACCCTGTACCGCTACGAGCTTCAGGGCCCGGAGGCGGACCGGGTCATGGAAAAGGTGTTCGGCGGTCCCGTGCCAGAGGTGAAGTTCTTCCACATCGCCGAGGTGGAGATCGCCGGTCGCACGGTGAAGGCCCTGCGTCACGGGATGGCCGGCCAGCCCGGCTTCGAGTTCTACGGGCCCTGGGAGGACCATGAGGCCGTCCATGCGGCCTTGGTGGAGGCCGGTCAGGAGTTCGGACTCCGCCTCGTCGGGGCCAAGGCCTACTCGAGCTCGCCCCTGGAGTCCGGCTGGGTCCCCACCCCGTTCCCCGCGATCTTCGGGGATGACTTCGCCGAATACCGGCAGTGGCTGCCCGCGGCCCGGGCGGGATCGATCGGTGGTTCGCTCTACTCCGAGAAGGTGGAGGACTACTACGCCACGCCCTACGACTTCGGGCTGGGCCGCTCCGTGCGGTTCGATCACGACTTCCACGGCCGCGAGGCCCTGGAGGGGCATGCCGAGAACCAGACCCGGCGCAAGGTCACGCTGCTGTGGAACGCGGACGATGTGGCCGGCGTCGTGAGGTCCCAGGTGGAGGAGGGGACCCCGGCCAAGTACCTGGACTTCCCGAAGGCACGCTACGGCTTCTATCAGATGGACGAGGTCCTCCGGGAGGACAGGCAGGTGGGCATCTCGACCGACGCCGGCTACGTGGCCTTCCCGCAGTTGTACATGTCCCTGGCCACCGTGGACGCGAGCATCGCGGACGGCGAAGAGGTCGAGGTCGTCTGGGGCGAGGACCCGGTCTCCCGCAAGCCCCAGGTGGACCAGGGCCACCGGCAGGTGAGGATCCGTGCCACCGTGGCCCCGGCCCCCTATCAGCAGTACGCGCGGACCCGGTACCGCGCCAACGGCTGAGGTTAGGCGTCCTGGGTGCTCAGGGCACCCAGTTCGTCCTGCGCATCCAGGCCGTCCAACTCGTCCAGGAGTCTGAGGCCCCGCTCGGCCCAGGCGATCTCCACGTCCGCGCGGTCCACGAGTCCCTCGTAGGTGAATTTCTTGAAGGCGGTGGTGCGGCGGTGCTGGGACGCGGGGACGGTCTCGAGCCGGCGGTTGAGGGTCTCCGAGGTACCGGCGATGACCTCGTCGATCTGCTGCTGCCACTGCCCCCGAAGCTGCAGGATGTGCTCCCGGTAGGCCGTCAATTGGGCGCGGGCGCGGTCCGGGGTGGCGTACTCGAAGTAAGCGGCCCGCAGGTGCATGGGGTCGCGGTCCCGGGTCCACTGCAGGTCTGAGTCCATCCACTCGCCGAAGGCCACGCGGCCCTGCTCGGTGATGGTGTACTCGATCTTCCGGCCCTTGCGGCCCCAGGGGACCTCCTCGGACTCCAGGAGCCCGTCCTGCAGCATCCGGCGCAGCTCCGGGTAGATCTGGGAATCGGGGGCGTGCCACACGTTGCCCACGGAGGAGCCGAAGCGCTTGGCCAGGTCATAGCCGGTCATGGGCTCCACGGTGAGCAGGGCCAGCAGCGCGTTGCGCAGGGACATGTGGTCATCCTTCCCGCCGGACGCCCGGCTGTGGTCTGCGGCCCCGGGCTGCTGCCCCAGGCGAATCGGTGATCCGCACCACTGTAACGGCCCGCGAGTGATATACCTATGTCCATAGGCCTGGGGAGCGCCACGTGACGCCCGGCGTCACCTCGGCGGGGGAGGGGCACGGTGCGCCGCGGGGGCGTCGATCAGCGGACGCCGGGCAGGGCTCCGTTGAGCACCGGGGCCAGCCGGCGCACGCCCTCGCGCAGCGTCTCCGGTGCCACGAAGGAGAAGGCGAGCCGGAAGTGGGGGTGGGGGCCGGCGTCGGGCGTGAAGGCGCCGCCCGGGACGAACACGACGCCGGCCTCCGCCGCCGCGTGCATCAGGGGAAGCGTGTCCAGCCCGTCCGGCATCCGCGACCAGACGAAGAAGCCGCCCGCCGGGCGGGTCCAGGTCACGCGCGGATCCAGGGACTGCTCCATCTCGTCCACCAGCGCGTCGCAGCGGCGGGCGTACTCGGCGGCACAGCGGGCCACGTGGGCCTGCCAGTCGAACCGGGTGAGGAACGCCGTGGAGAGCATCTGGCTGAACACCGGCGGGCAGACGAAGGCCGACTCCGCCGAGAGGTAGAACTCGCGCAGCAGCGCCGGCGGCACCAGTGCCCAGCCGATGCGCACACCGGGGGAGAAGATCTTGGAGACGGTGCCGAGGTAGATGACCTGGTCGCGGTGGGCGGCGGCGATCGGGGCCACCGGGGCATCCTCGAAGCCGAGCTGGCCGTAGGCGTTGTCCTCCACGATGAGGACGTCCTCCTCGCGGCAGATCCGGGCGACCTCCTCGCGCCGCTCGGCCGGCATGAGTGCCCCGGAGGGGTTCGCGTAGGACGGAATCGTGTAGAGGAAGGCGATCCGGCGACCGGCGGCGCGCAACTGCTGCAGGGTGGTGCGCAACAGCGCGGGGATCAGGCCCTCCTCATCGGTGGGGGTGGAGACGGCGTCCAATTCCCACGTGTTGAAGGTGTTCAGCGCGCCCACGAACGTGGGGTCCTCCACCACGACGACGTCGCCCGGGTTCCCGAGCATGCGCGCCGCCGTGTCGATGGCCGCTTGAGAGCCGGGAGTGATGACCACGTGCTCCGGATCCGCGCCCGCGATCCCGTCCGCGGCCATCACGGAACAGACCGCATCCCGCAGTTCGGGGGTGCCCTGACCGGCGCCGTACTGCAGGCTGAGGTGGCCCTGCCGGGCGACGAGTTCATCGGCGATCCCACCCAGCTGCCCCAGCGGAAGATCGTCCAGCCAGGGGTTGCCCCCGGCCAGGGAGATGACTCCGGGGGTCATGGCGAGGTCGAAGACATCCCGCACCGCCGATTGCTTCACGCCGCGCGCTCGATCTGAAAGGAATGCTGAAGGGTCGGCCATGGGGCCGATGCTAACAACGGGGCGAGCCGCGGCGGAAGGGGTGGCGGCGCGCCGGATCGAGACCGGATCCGTGCCGGGGCCGGACTGGATCCGTGCCGGACAGGCCCGGAAGAACCCTGATCAGCCCTGGGTGCCGTTGAGCTGGTCGGGGTCGCCGATCTCGTCCAGCTCGTCGGTCTCACCGGTTTCGCCGTTCCCGTCCTCGGGCGCGGCCCCCTCCGTGTCCTCCGCACCTTCCGTGCCGGACGTGCCCTCGCCGGACGCCGGCTCGTCCGCTGGAGTGGTGACCTCCTCGCCCAGCTCCAGTTCGGGCAGGCCGAGGACCTCCTCGATCCGGACGCCGTCCACCAGGATCTCCGCGTTCGCCACCCCGGCCGCCGCGGCCGCGGTGCGGTTGAGCTGGGCCCGGATGCGGAACGACTCGCACTCGCTGCGGGTCACCACGTCCCCGCTCAGCTCCACGGTCACGGTGTCACCCTCCACGCGGCTGGAGGAGTAGAGCAGGCCGTCCTCGGACGGGTCCAGGGAGTTGGTGATGGCCGGATCGCCGTGGCTGTACTGCTCGTCGTCGATGAGGAAACCCACAGCGGAGCCCACCCGGTCTTCGGTCTGGACCGGCACGGACGAGGCGCGGACCAGCAGGTCCTGGCAGGCCACGTCCCGGCCCGTGGTCGCCGGCGGGAAGTCTCCGCTCAGGGCTACGAAGTACAGCGGCAGTTCCGCATAGCCGTCCGCGTTCGCCTCAGGCAGGGCCGTGCCGTCCTGGTCGGCCGGAGTCTCGTTGGAGGAGGGGAAGATCGAGCACCCGGCGAGCACGACGGCGGCCAGGGCGGCGGTCAGCCCAGCGGCGGTCCGGCGCAGGGCCCGGTGGCCGGACGCGTGGTCCGGTCGGCGTCGCGAGGTCATGGAACTCCTGAACGGCAGGGCTACGGCGGGGAATCCTGACTATCGTACTCCGCCGTCCCCGCCTCGCCGCTGTCACGGTGCCGCACCCACGCGAGGACGTCCTCGGGGTGGATCCGCCGGTGCGTCCCCCGGTACGTCACCGGGATCTCGCCGCGGTCCGCCAGCTGGCGCAGGTAGGTGTTGGAGACCCCGGCCAGCCGTGCCGCCTGGGAGGTGTTCAGCCACCGGTCCTGCTCGGACACCGTCACCGCCGCGCCCGAGGCGAGCCGGCCGAGCAGCTCGAGCACCGCCGCGGTGGCCACCGGCCCGAGCCGCACCGTGGTGCCGTCCAACACCACGGTGGCGTCCGGCGTCGAACTCGGCTGTCCGGCGGGCGCAGGGGAGCTGGCGGGCGCCGTGAGGCCGGCGATACCGCGAAGACCGGGGAGGCCGGCCAGGATCCTCCGCTCCGCCGTATCGAGCGGCCCGACGGTGGAGCTGCGGGTCAGGATCGGGATCTCTTCGGCCATGAGCCCCACCCTAGTCAGGCTTACCCGGGGCGTCCGGTGCGCGGGTAGGCTGGGATCCATGCCCTTGCGTAACCGTCGTGCCGCCGCCCTGCCCGCCAAGTTGAGCCGTTCCTGGCTTCTGGTGAACGCGGCGAAGCCGGAAGATTTCGCCCCGGGGCTCGCCTCCGAGGCGGACTCGGTGCTGTTCGACATGGAGGCCGCCGTCCCGGCCGGCCAGAAGGACGCCGCGCGCGCCAACGTGGTGGAGGCCCTCAACGGCGGCATGTCCGCATGGGTCAGGATCAACGGGATCGACACCGATGACTGGCAGCAGGACCTGGAAGCCCTGTCCGGCGCCGAGGGGCTGCGCGGCGTGATGCTGGCCCTGGCCGAGGAGCCCGAGCAGGTCACGTTGACCGCCATGCGCCTGCGCGCCGGCACCCCGGTGATCGCGCTGATCGAGACGGCCGTCGGACTGGACAACGCCACCGCCGTGGCCAAGGCCCCCGGGACGTTCCGCCTGGCCTTCGGCACCAATGACTTCCGCAAGGACACCGGCATCTCCGATGATCCGATGGCCATGGCCTACGCGCGTTCGCGGCTGGTCATCGCCTCCCGCGTGGGCAAGCTGCCCGGCGCGATCGACGGCCCTCCCGGCGCGGCGGACAGCAACGCCACGGTGGTCGATTCCTCCCGCACCACCCAGTCCATGGGCATGACCGGGCGTTTGTGCCTCAACCGCGAGCAGGTCGAATCCATCAACCTGGCGCTGTCCCCGTCCGAGGACGAGGTCACCTGGGCCGTGGACATGCTGCAGGCGCACCGGGCCGGGGCCTCCGTGGGTGATGGCTCCTACCTGCCCCGCCTGGCCCGTGCGCAGAAGATCGCCGACCTGGCCGATTCCTACGGGCTCTGGAACGCCTGAGGCCCCCGCGGCCGGCCGGTGTGCTACCGGCTTCGCAACAAGCGGACATCGAACGCGCCCTGAGGGGCTGGGCTGCGGGTAGATTCGAGGGCACGTGAACCGGTGTGATCCACTCCATGCCGGTCGGCCCTCCCTTTTGAAGGAATACAAGGAACACCATGAGCAGCAACTCCGAGCCCACCGGGACCACTGGATCCACCGAGTCCTCCATCGGTTCCTACACCTCAGACGCCTCCACCCCGGCCCCGGGCTCCATCGCCGATTCCGGACAGGGCTCGGCCCGCACCGGCACCGCCCGCGTGAAGCGCGGCCTGGCGGACATGCTCAAAGGCGGCGTGATCATGGATGTGGTCACCGCCGAGCAGGCCAAGATCGCCGAGGACGCCGGCGCCGTGGCCGTCATGGCCCTCGAGCGCGTGCCCGCGGACATCCGCGCCCAGGGCGGCGTGGCCCGCATGTCCGATCCGGACCTGATCGACGGGATCATCGAGGCCGTCTCCATCCCCGTCATGGCCAAGGCCCGCATCGGCCACTTCGTGGAGGCCCAGGTCCTGGAGGCGCTCAAGGTCGACTACATCGACGAGTCCGAGGTCCTCTCCCCGGCCGACTACATCAACCACATCGACAAGTGGGACTTCACCGTCCCCTTCGTCTGTGGCGCCACCAACCTCGGCGAGGCCCTGCGCCGCATCACCGAGGGTGCGGCCATGATCCGCTCCAAGGGCGAGGCCGGCACCGGTGACGTCTCCGAGGCCGTCAAGCACATCCGCACCATCCGCGGCGAGATCGCGAAGCTGTCCGCGCTGAGCAAGGACGAGCTCTACGTGGCCGCCAAGGAACTCCAGGCGCCCTACGAGCTGGTGGCCGAGGTCGCCCGCGAGGGCCAGCTGCCCGTGGTGCTCTTCACCGCCGGAGGCGTGGCCACGCCCGCCGATGCCGCGCTGATGATGCAGCTCGGCGCCGACGGCGTCTTCGTGGGCTCGGGCATCTTCAAGTCCGGCAACCCCGCGGCCCGCGCCGCCGCGATCGTGCGCGCCACGGCCCAGTACAACGACGCCGGCGCGGTCGCCGCGGCCTCCCGCGGCCTCGGTGAGGCGATGGTCGGCATCAACGTCGGCGACCTGCCCGCCCCGCACCGCCTCGCCGACCGCGGCTGGTGACCACCTACTCAAATGTGCGGGCAGAGTTTGGCGGTACGACGCGTACCGCCTATCTCTGCCCGCAAAGGAAGGTGGAACGGTCTCGGTCAGGAACCGGCGAGCATGTCCAGGACCATC
>NZ_JALDXU010000109.1:0-10792 GCF_032154715.1 Citricoccus sp.
GCTGAGGGGCGGGCTGCGCCGGGCTTGCAGGAGTGATGGTCATCCGCGGACGTGCGAGAGCCGGCGATGGCGCTGGGCGAGGAATCCGGCACCGCCGGCTGCCGCCAGGGCGCCGACCCCGATCACGGGCAGCAGAGCCGATGAATCGTTGTTGGCGGTGCCACCGCCACCGGTCTCCAGGCCGCCGACGGGGACCTCGGTCAGCTGGCCCCGGACTGCCCCGGGCACGAAGTTCTCCGTGTGCGTGTCGGCACTGAAGCCGGCCGGGTCGGCCTCGATCTGGGCCAGGGAGAATCCCTCGCCCGTGTCCACGTCATCGTCATCGGTGAGTCCCGTGGTGAAGGGGCCCTGCAGGCAGCCCGAGCTGGTGCGGGGGCCATCGCCGACCGGCTCCGGATTCGGGAAGGCCAGGCGGGGAGGTCCGGACTCGCCCGCGGCGGCCTCATGGACGTGGGTCGCCGTGGCCGCCGGGCTCTCGTAGTCGCCGGTGATCCCGTTCACGGTGATGTCGTAGCAGATGATCTCCAGGTCCGAGTTGATGCGGAAGGTGAACTCACCGGTGGCGCCCGGCTCGCCCGGGGCCTCCATGCCCTCGGAGTCCACCACCTGGTCCGGGGTGGCCATGCTGGTGAAGGCGCTGGTGAAGGAGTCGGGTTCGTCGACCTCGGTGTTCGCGTGGGCGGGAGCGGCCGTGACGAGCAGGGCGAGGGTGCCGGCGGCGATGCCGCCGAGGGTCAAGATGCGGTGGTGACGATGTGCGGACATGACGAGACCTCTCGTGGGTGGAGACCCAACTGGGTGCCGGGTCATAGAGGTATACGCCGGAAGGGTCCGAGACGTTCATCGTCCGCGCAGATTGTTTTCGGCCGTTTCCTTGATCGGGGCCGCCGGCGAGCGGGATCCCTCGCCCGCCGCCATCGGCAGGGCCAGTCACGAGCACTGCGCGTGGATATGATGAGGACCACTGCGGGACCGCAGGCACCGTACCGACCGGGAGCGTGATCACTCTGGGCAAGACTTCCGGTGCCTCTGACGCCCCGGCCGCTCAGGCCGATCAGTTCGATCGCGGCGTATCCCTCGGGGAGGCCGCTCCGCCATCGCCGCCGCGCGACACCGCGTTCGACGTCACCGAGGCCTATGACCACCACGGTGGGCAGCTGTTCGGGTTCGCCCTGAACGCCCTCCGGGACCGTGGTGCCGCCGAGGATTGCGTGCAGGAGACCTTCGTGCGCGCATGGCGCTTCCGCCACCGCTACGACGCCAACCGGGCCAGTACCCGCACCTGGTTGTTCTCGATCGCGCGGAACGTGATCGCCGACGCCCAGCGGGTCCACCGGCGGGGGCCACAGGTCGCGGAGACGGAGGATGTCACGGACCGAGCCGTGCGGGACCCGGACCCCGCGGACCGGCTGGGGCTGATGGAGGCCCTGGCCACTTTGAGCCGAGAGCAGCGGCAAGTGGTGGTGGCCATCCATCTCATCGGGATGACCTACGCTGAACTGTCTGCCACCGTCGGCGTGCCGGTTCCCACCTTGAGGACCCGAGCCTTCTACGGTCTCCGGGCACTTCGAAGCTACCTCGATGGGAGGATCGACTGACATGGCGACTACCTCTGACGACCGGCGCGCTGAACTCATGGCCGCCGCGCTCGCCGACGACCTCTCCTCGGCAGAGCGTCTCGAGTTCGAGCGGATGGCGGAAGCAGATCCGGCCGTCCGTCATGAACTGGCAGAGATGAGTGCCCTGACGGACTCACTCACCCGCGGAGTGCCCGATTGGCTGGAAGGCGAGCCGTTACCCTCCCTACGGGACCGTGTGGCCGGCCTGGCTGCAGGTGGCGGCGAACAGCCGGTGGAGGCCGCATCCCACCCGGCGATGGACGTCACTGCGCACCCCACAGCGAACCGCCGCCCGCGTTCGGTCTCGAGGTCCCGGCCCCGCGCCACCGCACCCCGGACCCGCCGCCGGCTCCAGCTGATGCTCGGCGGTGCCGCCTGCGTGGTGGCCGGAGCGGCGATCGCGGCCGCGGTCAACGGGATCGTGACGGCCCCACCCTCCGGGCCGCCCGGCACCCTGGGTGCGGTCGAGGAGGTGGACTTCCGGGCGGAACCGCCAGAGGTGCGGATCGAGGGATCGCTGGTGGCGCATACCTGGGGCACGGAGACAGTGATGGAAATCGATGGCCTGCCCGCAGAGGAGCTCTACTCGCTCGTGCTCCTCGCGGAGAACGGCACGGAGTTCGACTCAGGCACCTTCTTCGGCAGTGATGTGAGAATCGAATGCCGCATGAATGCGGCCGTCATGCGGCAGGACGTGGTCCGGGTCGAGATCCGAGACGCCGACGGCGAGGTCGTCTCCGCTGCCGACCTGCCCCAGGCCGTCGACGCCTGAGCCCCGCCGGGACATTCCTCAGACCAGCATGTGGCCTGGCGGAGAAGACCCCGCAGATGCTTCAGATGCCCGTGGCGCGGACACGCTCCGGGGGGCCGCCCACGACGACCAGGTCGAGCTCTGGGTGGCCGCTGATGCCGCCCATGACCACAGACGGGTCGATCAGTCCCTCGGTGTACACGGGATCATCGGTGGCCACTCCGGTGACATCGAAGAACGGCTCGAAGACGTCAGAGGTCAACAGACCCAGCATCCGCGTGTTGTGGGCGGCGATAGCGAAGCTGTGCACGGTCCCGGCCGGGGCGTGCAGGAAGTCGCCCGCGGTGAGCAGCAACTCCCGGCCATTGACCCACAGCCAGATCCGCCCGGACAGGCACAGGAAGTTCTCAGTGTGCTGGCGGTGGAAGTGACGGATGATGTAGGGCTGCGGTGCGGCGAGGGTCTGCACCGCGAAGTAACGCCCTCCGGTGGTGCGGCCTCGGGCGGCATAGGCGTTGATGGTATCCGGCCAGCCACGGCGGTCCCCGGTGTGGGAGCGCAGGAAATACCCCTCCTGCCCGGCAGGCAGAGAGTCGTCCCAGGCGTCCGAGGCGCCCACTCGGGCCATCTCGTGGACCAGGGCTCCGCTCGGCAGGAACGGCTCGGAGGAGCCAGCGCCGCCAGGAGTGTAGACGTGCCGCTCGACGGCGGGCTGGGACTCCGTGAGAGCATCCAGGGCGCCGGAGGTGGCCGAGAAGAACAGGAACCTGGTCATGTGGCTGAGCATCCGGTAGGCGACCGGCGTGCCCTCCGGTACGTGGATCGAGTCGCCGGGCACCAACACCCGGGACTGTCCGGGCAGCCAGAACTGCGCGCTGCCCTCGATGACGAAGTAGGAGCGCTGGTGGGCGGCCAGGCTGTGGAATGGCGTCTCGGCCCCGCGCGGACCCGTGACGTAGGCAGCGTCGAAAAGTCCGCCGGTGTCCTGGCCGCGGGCGATGACCGTCCAGAGTTGCCCGTCGGCCTCGTAGCGCAGTCCCTCACCCGAGGCCAGGTAGTAGGGCACCGGTTCGCCGGGCAGGGCGTTGATGACAGGGGCCATGCCGTGGATGGTTTCGAGGTCGATGGCGGTCATAGGGACTCTCCTGTGGTGGTGTGGGTGGTGTGAGCGGTCTCGGCGGCGGCGTCATGGCTGAGGTGGCGGCGAAAGAAGGACTCGATGTCGGCGAAGCCGAAGGTCGTCTCCTCGGCCGGCGTCGTGCTCTGCGAGGTGCGCCGCACGGCGCGGGCCGCTCCCTCGGTTTGGAGGCGTCCGTCATCCATCACCCGGGCGAGTTCGACATCGAGACGTCCGGGCGGATTGAGGAAGCCGTGCCGGTAGCCCTCGAGCAGGTAGAGCTCGCTGTGCACGCCCGCGGCGGTCAGTGCCTCGTGCAGTCGTTCGCTCTGCCGGTGATGGACCAGGACGTCGCCCGTCCCGTGCGAGATCTGGAACGGCGGCGCGGAGTCGCTCACCCAGGTCAGCGGGTTGGCCGCACGGGCGAGTTCGGGGAGCTCGGCGGGATGTCCACCGAGCAGCCGGGCTTCGGGCGAGGTCGCCGCGTCGCTGCCGGGCAGGGAGGGCCCGGCCTCGGCCACCACTGCTGCCAGATCGACGGGGGCATAGGATTCCGCGACCGCCTGCACGGAGGCGTCGCCGGCCGAATCCTCACCGGGCAGCTGCGCCACCTGACCCGTGAGCCCGGCCAAGACGGCCAGATGCCCCCCGGCGGAGGCGCCCCACACACCCACCGCCCGCGGGTCGAGACCGTACTGCCGAGCACCGGCGCGGAGGAAGCGGATCGCCGCGCGGACGTCGTGCACCTGGGCGGGGAACACCGCCTGCCCGGACAGTCGATACTCGATGCTTGCCACGGCACAGCCGGTGGTGAGGACATGGCGGGACAGGTCCGGGGCCAGGGTCCGGTCGCCCGTGAACCAGCCGCCGCCGTGCAACCAGAGCACCACGGGCACGGGGGAGCCGGTGCCGGAGGGACGGTACAGGTCCAGGACCAGCTCGCCGGTGTCCCGCTCGGCGAACACGATATCGGCGTCAACCCGGACGGCTTCGGCGGAAGAGGGAAAGGGAGAGGGCATGCCATCCATGATGTGAGCTGGGCCATGGCATGGCCAGCTGGATGTTCCGCAGAACCGTTCGGTCAGTCCGAATGATGACCAGATTCAGAGATGGGCCAGCTCGGCGGCGAGCCGGGCAAAACGCCCCAACGGGGCCGGGCGCCCGCCCGGGCGCAGGTACAGGTGGGTGGTGGCCGCCGGCGCATCCACGATGGGAATGAACCGCAGACCGGGGCGGGCATAGCTGGAGGCCGCCGACTGCCCGGCGACGTTCACCCCCAGCCCGGCCCCACAGAACTCGAGGACCTCTTCGAAGTTGCGCGCTATCGGCATCAGATGCGGGGTGGTGCCGGCGGTGGCCTCCAGGGCCGCGAACCACCGACGGGAGACCGTCTCGTCCCGGACCGCCACAAAGCGTTCTCCGGCCAACTGGTCCAGAAGTACCGAATCGTGGTCAGCGAGGCGATGCTGTTCGGACACGACGAGCACGCAGGACTCCTCCCATAATGGAAGAGACTCGAGCTCCGGCATCGGGTCCTCCCCGAGTTCGGCCACGAAGGCACAGTCGACCTCGCCCTCGGCCAGGGCCTCGTAGCAACCCGTAAACCCGAGCTGCCGGATCTCCCACTGCACCCCGGGCATCCGTTGGGCCGCGGCCGCCATGATGGTCCTGAATCCGGGGCTGGAAACCATCAGCCCCACCCGCAGGCGTTCCTCGCCTGCCAGTTCCGCACCCCACGTGAGAACGTCCTCCATGGCCGACACCGCCGACTGGGCCAGTGGCACCAGAGCACGACCCTGCTGTGTCAGCTCAACACTGCGGGAGGAGCGGAGGAACAGCCGATGCGACAATCGCCGCTCCAGGGAAGTGACCTGCTCGCTCAGAGAGGACGGGCTGAGGTGGAGTCGCGCGGCGGCCCGGCCGAAATGCAGCTCCTGGGCCACGGCCAGGAAGCACCTGAGATGGTGGATGGTGAGGTCCATGTGTCCGCCGTTCATGGAAAGTTGCGTCTCCATGACTATTCCACCGTTGCGACCAAGGTTCCGCTATCGCTTGAGGTCCATCTCCTCCAGGCGGGTCTGCACGGTCCGGCCGCTTTCCCAAGCGTTGGCGCCGGGGGCGACCTCCGGCGTCGGGATATCCGCGCGGCCCGCGCGCCGGTGCGGCGTGGAGAGGCCGAGCCGACGGTCCCGGCTTCGGACGAGCTCCTCATCGGCCTGCCCGTCCTCCGTGAGCCCCATCATCAGCTGCGGAATGCCGTACGGGAAGTCGTCACGGTCGTACTGCCAGGTGTGGAACGTCTTGCCGTACGTGGTCACCAGGTCGGTGAAGTACGCGTGCTCGGCCAGTTCCGGGACACCGGGGGCCACGAGGACGCCGGACTTCACCTCGTAGTGGTGGCTGTGCCAGAGCCGCTTCTCCTCCTCCGGCAGGCTGAGAAAGCGTTCCTCGGTGGTGATGTACTCGATGCCGATCAGGCGGGCATCGGGAGCGTTCCGGTCGAAGATCACGCACTGATGGAGGTCATGGCGCAAGTGGATGCAGAAGTGTGAGGCCTCCACCTGACGGCCCATCTCATCGGCATACATGTGCAGGCCGTTGAGGTAGGTGCTCATCGCCTCCAGCGGGTACTTCGGCTGGAGGAGGCCGGAGGCCAGGTCCAGCGCGCGATGTTTCAGGGGGTGGCCCTGACCGACCTTGGCGGCGGTGGCCACCTTGCGGCCGACGGCGGCACTCACGGCCACCCCGAGTCCGGCGGCGAAGCCGAGCCCCATGGATTTCAGAGGAGTAGGTCCCATGCGGCCACGGTAGTGACCGAGACGCCGGAGCGCACGGGTTGGGCGATGGCCAGGAGCGGTGGCTGCGGGAGCGGGGGAGTCAGACGGAATCGCGACGCTGCACGGGCGCTACAGTGAACCAGAGTTCCTCACGGTTGAGGGCGGGAGATACCATGAGTACATGGAGCAATCGACTCGCACCCCAGCCCTCCCGCCGTTGCCTCCCGCCCCCGGAGGCCAGACCCACCCGTCCGTGGAGTTGGCCAACAGTGTCGTCGTCGTCCCCGGTGCTGAGCCGGTGGACTCGCTCGCGACGCCGGCCGAGGCGACGCGCTGGCTGGTGGAGCATGACCTGGCGCCGGCGGGCGTGGAGCTGCAGCAGTACTGCTCCGCCCTGCTGATGGACCTGCGCCACCACGTCAGGAGTCTGTTCGGGGCGGTCGGGGACGGCACGGAGCCGCCGGCGGTGGCCTTGCGTGCGGTCAATGACGCCCTGGTGCGCACGCCGACGGCGGCCCTGCTCGGCTGGGATCCCCAGGCTGGCTGGCAGCGGGTGGCACCTCATCCGACGACCCAGATCGTCGAGCATGCCCTGGCCTCCCTGGCCGTCGATGTGGCCGAGCTGGTCACCGGTCCAGAGGCTGATCGTCTCGCCGCGTGCGAGGCCGCGCCCTGCAATCGGTTCTTCGTGCGCACCCACGCGCGACGGCGCTGGTGCTCCACCCGGTGCGGGGACCGCGTGCGTGCCGCCCGGGCGTATGCCCGGCGGTCGGGGGCGCCGACGCCGGCCTGACGACGTCCGCGCGAACCTCACGGTCCTGACTGGACTCACGGCACAAGTTGCCTGCATCCGTGAACAGCGGGTACGGTGAACGTCACGCCAACAGGCACAGTTATCCGTGAGAAAGACGAGGGTCCCATGACTCGGACTCAACCATCCGGCACCGCCCCGTTCTTGCTGTCCGTCCTGGACAACGCCCACACGGGCGTCGGCGAGACGGCCCAGCAGGCGTTCCAGGGCATCATCGACCTGGCGCAGTTGGCTGATCGTCGAGGGCTGCATCGCTTCTGGATGTCCGAGCACCACGCCATGCCGTCCGCCACGGCCTCATCCCCGCAACTGATGATCTCCCGACTGACCGGCGAGACGGCGCGGATCCGCCTGGGTGCTGGTGGCGTCATGCTGCCCAATCATGCACCCTTGGTGATCGCCGAGCAGTTCGGCATGCTCGAGACCCTCGCCCCCGGCCGGATCGATCTGGGATTGGGGCGAGCCCCCGGCACCGACGGCATGACCGCGGCGGCGCTGCGCCGGCATCAGGGTGCCAATGACGAGTTCCCCCAGCAGATCCTCGAACTAGTCGGCTTCCTGCAGGACGACTTCCCGGCCGAGCACCCGTACCGCCACATCCACGCCGTGCCGGGCCCCTGGTCCGCAGACCTGAACCGCGTGTCTCGGCCCTCCATCCCGGATGTCTGGATACTGGGATCCTCGCCCTACTCGGCCCAGCTGGCCGGGCGGCTGGGGCGCCCCTATGCTTTCGCGCTGCAGTTCGGCAGCAATGAGGCCGAGTACGCGATGGACCTGTACCGCCAGAACTTCCGCCCCTCCGAGGTTCTGGACGAGCCGTACACCCTGGTCAGTGTGGGAGCGGTGGCTGACGACGATCCGGTCGAAGCGCGCCGGCAGTCCTCCTCCGGGGCCATGGCCATGCTCAAGATGTTCAAGCGGGAGTCCTACCACCTGCTGCCGCCGGAAGAGGTGGAGGCCTATCCGGCCACGCACCAAGAGCGGGCCATCCTGGATGAGTGGACGGACAAAACAATGCACGGCACGTCCGCCACGGTGGCTGCGGGGTTGGAGCGACTCCAACAGGGCACGGGTGCTGACGAAATCATGCTGGTCGTCGGGGGACACTCCCGCGGGGTGCAGGCCCGCACCGTGGAGCTGATCGCCGACCACTACGGGCTGCCGTCGGCCTGAACGGGGGCGTGCAAACCCGCAGCTGACGGGACATGATGGAGCCATGGCTGCCCATCGGTGAGGATGAGCAGGCCGGCTACGGCGTCCGCCAGAACTTCAACAGCGTGAAGGCCAAGCGGCTGGAGACCTGGGAGGGCGAGGGCGGACCCGCCTACGAAGACGACATCTGAACACCCGGCCACGCCGAACGAACGAGTCGTGGACGACGTGAGCGTGATCCGAGAGCGCTGAGCTGCTGACGTCGTCTGGGGGCTGGCCTGGGGCTAGCGCCAGAGCGTGGACAGGGCGTCGGCCGCGGCGTGCAGATCTTCGGCGGGCGACTCATCATGGGTCTGCGTGGCCAGCGCGAGGATGAATCCGTGGATCAGACGGGCCAGGGCGTCGCTCGTGACAGCCGCGGCCGGAACGCCCTCATCGAAGGCGCGCTTCGTGAGCGCTGCGATGGCGTCGTAGTCGCGTGCGCGTTGGTCCGCCACGATGCGGCCGGGCTCGGTCCCGCGGTCCTGGGGGCCGACGGTGGCGGCGAGGGCCACCAGGCATCCTCGGGGGTGGGAGTCGTCGAACTGCTCGTCGATCGAACGGTGCAGAAGCTGTGTGAGAGCTTCGCCGGCGGGGACGGCATGGCTGGCGGAGATGGTGCTGACCACGCTCCCGGGCCGGGAGACATAGTGCTCGATGACGCGTCCGAACAGCCGTTCCTTGGAACCGAAGGCGTGATAGAGGCTCGCTGAGGACAGGCCCATGGCCTCCCGGAGCTGGCTCATCGAGGTGCCCTCGTACCCCTGGCGCCAGAAGAGCTGCATCGCCTCTTCCAGTGCCGCCTGTTCCTCAAAGAGCCTTGGACGCCCCACCACTCGCATCAGCTCCCGCCTGCTTCATCAACCATGACAGTTTGACACGGCGAGTCGCCGCAGTAAAACTGGATCAGTCGATCCACTATACGAATCGCGTGGATCCGGTCGAAACGAGAGGACTGCCATGAGTGAGACGCCTGTCAGCGGATCCATGCTGACCGAGCCCTATGGACTACGGGGTCTTGATCTGCCCAACCGTGCCGTCCTGGCCCCGATGACGCGGATCAGCGCGCACGGGGACGGCCGGGCGACGGAGAAGATGCGGGACTACTACCAATCCTTCGCCGAGGGCGGCTTCGGTCTGCTCGTGACGGAGGGGATCTACCCGGACACCGCCTACAGCCAGGGGTATCTGAACCAGCCCGGCCTGGCAACCTCCGCCCACGTGGACTCCTGGCTCCCCGTCACTGCGGCCGTCCACCAGCACGGCGGCTCGATCATCGCGCAACTGATGCATGCCGGCCCGCAAGGCCAGGGCAATCCCCATGCCTCGGGACTGCGTTCCGCCTCGGCGGTCCGTGCCCGCGGGGAGCAAGCCGGCATGTACCGGGGCAGCGGCCCGTACGAGGTGCCGGGGGCCCTGAGCGCGGAGGAGATCTGCGAGGTGACCGCGTCCTTCGCGGCGGCTGCCGTGCGGGCCAGGGAAGCCGGCTTCGACGGGGTGGAGATCCACGGCGCCAACGGCTACCTCGTGGACGCGTTTCTGACGGACTACCTCAACGAACGGACGGACGGCTACGGCGGATCGCCACTCGCCCGGACCCGGCTGGCACGGGAGATCATCGAGGCCGTCCGCGCCGCCGTCGGGAACGACTTCGTGGTGGGGATCCGCATCTCGCAGGGCAAGGTCAGCGACGCCACCCACCGGTGGTCCGGGGGAGTGGCGGAGGCCGAGACGATCTTCGGCGCCCTCGCCGGTGCCTCCGTGGACTACCTCCACACCACCGAGTGGAAGGCCAACGCGCCCGCGTTCCCGGACGAGGATGCGCGCTCGCTGTCCCAGTTGGCCCGCGAGTTCGCTCCGGGGCTGACCCTCATCGCCAACGGCCATTTGGACACCGGTGCCGAGGCGGCACAGAGCCTCGGTGAGGGCGGTGCGGACCTGGTCGCCATCGGCAAGGCTGCCCTCGCCCAGCACGATTGGCCGCAGCGGGTGCAGCAGGGCCACCAGCTACTCGAACCCCTGGCTCCGAGCGCCTTCGGGGAACTGGCGACCCTCCAGGACTGGGAACTGCGGGTGTCCGAACCGGCTCATGCCAGCCGATAGACCACAGGCCGGCCGGTGGACGAGGTTCATCGCCCACCAGCCGGCCCGTGCCGACTTGGAGGGGAGGTGTCAGCCGGATCAGGTGAGCAGAAGCTCGACGACGGCCGTCGGCGATTCCTGCTTCGTCCAGTCCGCGCCCGAGGCCTCCAGCGACTCGAGCAGGTGCTCCACATCCGCGAACACGTCCTGGCGGCCGGTCCGGCGTCGAAGGGCCCAGCCGTCACCCATCAGCATGAGCGAACAGCCGGGAGCCAGCCCGCGGCGCAGCTCCTCCAGCGCCTGGCGCTTGAGTCCGAGCCGGTTGAGGGTGGCCGTGGTGGGTGACACCGTGGTGGCACCGGGGCATGCTCCGCACATGGTGACTCCCTACGGCATCACGTCGCCGCTGTTGGGCCCGAGCGTCTGGCCCACGTAGATGTCCCC
>NZ_JALDXU010000110.1:0-10594 GCF_032154715.1 Citricoccus sp.
GGCGCCTCTGTGCGTCGCCCCACGAGAGTTTTGACCGGTGCCTGCCGCGTGGTTCAGCGCTCGTGGGCCGGAAGAGGGCCGGAACGGGGCCCGCGACGCGTCAGTGAACGGGGTGATCCCGAGGGGCGGCCGCCCGGAGGAGATGTCCATTGGCCGGGAAGTCCGGCAGCGCACTGGGCTTGGCGTGGCCGGTGGCCCAACGGTGGCTGATCCGCTCCGTGTCGATCTCCACACCCGTCCAGCGCATCGGCAGACCCGCCGCGGACTCGGGGCGGGGGCGGTCCATGAGCTGGACATGAAGGTGCGGTTCGGAGGTGTTGCCGGTGTTGCCGACCTGCCCGAGCGGCTGCCCGGTCTGCACACGGTCGCCGGGCCGGACGGCGGCAGAACCCTGCCGCAGATGCGCGTACGCCGCGCAGGTGCCGTCGTCGTGCTGGATGATCACCCGGTTGCCCATGATGCTCCGGGCGCCACCGAGGACGCGGAAGAAGCCCTCCAGGGTCAGCATCCAGATCAGGGTGGGCCACGAATCGCGGGCGCGATGGTCACGTACCTGGTCGGTCACGTGGACCACCGTTCCGGCGGCCATGGCGAGGACCGGCGCCCCGTAGCCCGGATAGTTTTCCGGGCTGCTTCCCCGAAGGGACCAACCCAGTAAGAAGGCGGGGTCCGTGGCCCCCTCCGAGGCATCCTGGACGAGGTCCACGGCATACATCTGACCATGGGCGCGCACCCCGTGGCTGGGGACTTTCGAACCTGGGCTGTTGCAGGAGACCCACCGGCCGCGCACGGGAACATGCATGGTGACCGGCTCCGGCCGTTGCGACGGAGGGCGGACGAGGTGCAGCGCCAGGGGAACCACCATGCAGACCACGGCCCACAGGCGGGGGACCGGCGCCACGGACATCACCAGCACCATCACGATGAAGAGCCGGATCCACCAGGTCTGCCATCGGGCGACAGCCCGTCGGAGCGTTCCGCCGCCCAGCGACGTTCTGGGCGGCGTCAGCACTGGTCAGAGGTGGTTCTCTGGGGATGCATGCGATCCACATTAGCGACCGCCGCCTGGCAGACAGCGCCGTCTGTCCGACGGCGCCGTCTGGCCGCCTCAGGCGCGGGACGGCTCGCTCTCGCGCTCGGCACCGGTGCCGGCGCCGCCGTCGTCATTGGTCTCGAGCGGGGCCTCGTCGTCGGCCAGCAGGTTGGCACCGGAGCGGGAGGCGTTGTACTTCTCGACATCCAGGATGCCCTCCTGCTTGGACACCAGCGCGGGCACGAGTGCCTGGCCCACCACGTTGACGCCGGTGCGGCCCATGTCCACGATCGGGTCCACGGCGAGCAGGAGCCCGACGCCGGCCAGCGGCAGTCCCAGCGTGGAGAGGGTGAGGGTGAGCATCACGACGCCGCCGGTGGTGCCCGCGGTGGCCGCGGAGCCCAGGACGGAGACGAGGATGATCAGCAGGTAGTCACTCCAGGCCAAATCGATGCCGAAGAACTGGGCCACGAACATCGCGGCGATGGCCGGGTAGATCGCGGCGCAGCCGTCCATCTTGGTGGTGGCGCCGAGCGGGACGGCGAAGGAGGCGTACCCGCGGGGGACGCCGAAGTTCCGCTCGGCCACGCGCTGGGTCACCGGCAGGGTGCCGATGGAGGACCGGGAGACGAAGCCCATCTGGAAGGCCGGCCACATGCCGGTGAAGTACTGGCGGATGGACAGGCCGTGGAACTTGGCGAGCAGCGGGTAGACCACGAGCAGCACGATCGCCAGGCCCACATAGATGGCGGCCACGAACTTGGCCAGCGTGCCCATGGTGTCCCAGCCGTAGGAGGCCACGGCGTTGCCGATGAGGCCGACGGTGCCGATCGGGGCGATGCGGATGATCCACCACAGCACCTTCTGGATGACCTCCAGCATCGAGGCGGAGAAGTCCAGGAACGGCTTGGCCTTCTCGCCGAGCTTGAGGGCGGCCACGCCCACGGCGATCGAGATGACCAGCACCTGCAGCACGTTGAAGCTGACCGAGGTGGTCATCGAACCGTCCTCGGCGGCGGTGGTGCTGGCGGAGAGTCCCAGGAAGTTGGACGGGATCAGCCCCTGCAGGAAGGCCCACCAGCTGCCGGTCTTGCCCTCGTAGTCCGGCGGCGTGGTCTGCCCGGTGCCGACGCCCGGCTGCATGACTGCGCCGAGGACGATGCCGATGACCACGGCGATCAGTGACGTGATGGCGAACCAGAGCAGCGTCTTGGCGGCCAGCCGGGCAGCGTTGGTCACCTTGGCCAGGTTGGCGATCGAGGCGACCACGGCGAAGAACACCAGCGGCACGACGGCGGCGCGCAACAGCGAGATGTAGCTGGAGCCGAGCACCTCCAGCGTGGTGCCGAGGCCGTTCGGGGTGTCCGCCGTGTGGCCCGTGGAACGGGCCGTGAGGCCCAGGACCAGGCCGAGGACGAGGGCGGCGAGGATCTGCACGCCGAAGTTGGTCATCCAGCCGGGCAGGCGCCGGACACGGGTGGGGGTGGGGGCGGTGGTGGAGGAAGTCACCGATGTAGAGTAGTCCTCCTTTACCACGACCGTGTACCGGTATTGCGTCAGATGACGTCACTGTGACCCGTGACTCGAGGGTGCGGCTATGACGCGGTGTCTTCTGAAGCGGTGGGGGTTCGCTCAGATGTCGTCGGAGTCCGGCAAGGGTACCCTCGAGGCATGACCAGCACCCTTGACCGGCCGCACTCGCGCCGGGCCTCACGGCGGGAGAAGCCGCGGCGCGGGGTCCTCTCCGTGCTGGGCAAGCTGTTCATCATCCTCGGCATCCTGGTAGGCCTGTACGGCGTGTACGAGCTGTTCATCACGGACGTCATCGCCGAATCGGACCGCACCGAGGTCGCCGCGCAGTGGCGCTCCGAGCAGACCCCGGTGGATGACGGCATCGGGGCGGAGCACCGGGACAACTTCCCGGTGGTCGAGGGGGCAGGCACCCTGGGACTGCTGCACGTGCCCAGCTGGGGCGAGGACTTCGCGGTCCCGATCGGCTCCGGGGACGGCGCGGACGTGCTGGACTCCGGCCAGGTGGGCCACTACGACGCCACCCAGCCGATCGGTGCCATGGGCAACGCCGGACTCGCCGGGCACCGGACCACCCACGGCAAGCCCCTGCGCGAGGTCCACCACCTGGAGGAAGGCCACGAGATCGTGGTCGAATCGGCGGAGCACTGGCTCGTCTACAGGGTGGTGGCCCATGACATCGTCAAGCCGCACCAGTCGGAGGTGCTGGATCCCATCCCGCCGTTCGAGGGCGCCACCCAGGGCCGGTACCTCACCCTGACCACCTGCGATCCGATCTTCGGGATCACCGACCGCTACATCGTCTGGGCCGAGGCCGACTACTGGACCCCGAAGAGCGAAGGCCTGCCGCCCGCCCTGGCGTCCTGAAGGCCCCCTGAGGTGTGCTGAGGGAGCCCTGAGCGGGGCTCTTGTGGCATGTCTCACCGGCGGAATACCAGAGGCGGGCCCAGACGTTGCACGAGCCACTACTTCGAACAGCCCGTTCCCTGCTGGCGGGCCTAGACTGGGCCCAACCCCGCTGACTGAAAGGCCCCTCGCCCGTGAGTGCACAGATTCCCGGTCCCTCGGTAGACCCGGTGGCCACCGCCGCCGATCCCTTCGGATTCGTCGGCCTGACCTATGACGACGTCCTCCTGCTCCCGAACATGACCGACGTCATTCCGGCCGAGGCGGACACCTCCACCCGCCTGACCAAGCGCATCACCCTGACGACCCCGATCGTCTCGGCTGCCATGGACACCGTCACGGAGGCCCCGTTGGCGATCTCCCTGGCCCGGCAGGGCGGGATGGGCATCATCCACCGCAACCTGTCCATCGAGGACCAGGCCGCCCACGTGGACCGCGTCAAGCGCTCCGAGTCCGGCATGATCTCCGACCCCGTCACCGTGGGCCCGGAGGCCACCCTGGCCGAGTGGGACGACCTCTGCGCCCAGTACCGCGTCTCCGGGCTGCCCGTGGTCGACTCGTCGAACACCCTGCTGGGCATCATCACCAACCGGGACACCCGGTTCATCTCCGGCGCCGAGTTCGAGCACCGCACGGTGGCCTCCGCCATGACGCCGATGCCGCTCATCACCGCCGAGGTCGGGGTCTCCCGTGAGGACACCGTCCGCCTCCTCTCCGAGCACCGGATCGAGAAGCTGCCGCTCGTGGACGGCAACAACAAGCTCCAGGGCCTGATCACGGTCAAGGACTTCGACAAGGCCGAGCAGTACCCGGACGCCACCAAGGACGAGGAGGGGCGGCTGCGGGTCGGCGGCGCCGTCGGCTTCTTCGGTGACGGTTACGAGCGGGCCATGGCCCTCGTGGAGGCCGGTGCGGACGTGCTCGTGGTGGACACCGCCAACGGTCACACGCAGGGCGTGCTGGACATGATCGCCCGCCTGAAGAAGGACCCGGCCTCGGCGCACGTGGACGTCATCGGCGGCCAGGCCGCCACCTACGCCGGCGCCAAGGCGATCGTCGACGCCGGCGCGGACGCCGTCAAGGTGGGCGTGGGCCCGGGCTCGATCTGCACCACCCGTGTGGTGGCCGGCGTCGGGGTCCCGCAGATCACCGCCATCTACGAGGCGGCCAAGGCCACCATCCCCGCCGGTGTCCCGTTGATCGCCGACGGCGGCCTGCAGCATTCCGGTGACATCGGCAAGGCGCTGGTCGCCGGGGCCGACTCCGTGATGCTCGGCTCACTGCTGGCCGGCACCGCCGAATCCCCGGGCGATCTGGTGTTCTACAACGGCAAGCAGTTCAAGGCCTACCGCGGCATGGGCTCCCTGGGCGCCATGCAGACCCGCAACGGCCAGCGTTCCTTCTCCAAGGACCGCTACTTCCAGGCCGATGTGCCCAGCGAGGACAAGCTGATCCCCGAGGGCATCGAGGGTCAGGTGCCCTACCGCGGCCCGCTGTCCGCCGTGGTGCACCAGCTCGCCGGCGGCCTGCGGCAGACCATGTTCTACACGGGTGCCTCCACCATCGGGGAGCTCAAGCAGAACGGCCGCTTCGTGCGCATCACCCCGGCCGGCCTGAAGGAGTCGCACCCGCACGACATCATGATGACGGTGGAGGCGCCCAACTACCGGACGCGCTGACACCGTTCCGTCAGGGCGCCCGGTCGAGGATCTGCCGTGAGGCCTCCCGCAGCACCACCGCGGCCTCCCGTTCACGCGCGGCTGTGAGGGCCGGACCGTGGAATGACACCGAGAGTCCGTCGAGCAGTCGCTCCCCGTCGGCACGGACGGGCATCGGGATGGCCACGCAGGCCACCCTCGGGGTGTTCTGACCGTCCTCGCGCGCGTAGCCGCGTTCCCGGGTGATTTGCACGATCCGCAGCAGTTCCGCCGGGTCGGTCACGGTGTCGTCGGTGAGCCGGGCCAGCGGGGGGACGAGCCGGGACTCCGGGTCCTCCAGCGCGCTGAGGACGGCCTGGCCGATCGCAGTGGCGTGTGCCGGAAGCCGGCGGCCCACGCGGGGTGCGGAGCGTTCCCGTCCCGGAGCCTCCCACGTGGCCAGGTAGACGACGTCGCCGCCGTCGAGGCGGCCGAAGTTCACGGTGGCGCCCAGTCTCCGTCCGACGTCGTGGAGGACGGGACGGACGGCGTTCAGGATCGGGTCCGCGTCCAGGTAGGTGGTGCCGGCCAGCAGGGCGCGGATGCCGATGCTGTACTGGGTGTTCAGCGCGTCAGTCCGGACCCAGCCGGCGTCCACCAGGGTGCGGAGCAGTGCATAGACGCTGCTGCGGGGGGCTCCCATACGCTCGCAGAGATCACGGATGGTCACCGGGGCGTTGCCCCGCTCGGCCAGCAGTTCGAGGACCTCGATGGTCCGGGCGGCGGACTTGACCTCCCTGACCCCCTGGACCGCGCCGTGGGTGGAGCCAGGTGAACCAGGTGAACCAGAAGGACCGGGCGGTACGGAGGATGGCTGGGGCGCGCGCTGGGACGCCGTGTCCTGAGTGGTCACCGTCGCCCTCCTTCGGTCAGTGGGCCCATCCTAGGTCCGGCCCCGGGTCAGCGGCGTGGCCCCACCCGCACTTTGACGGCGTGGACCGGGCAACCGGACTCGAGCAGCACGCGCTGAGAGGTGGAGCCGAGGAACAGCTTGCCCACGGGGGAGCGGCGCCGTAGCCCGATGACGATCATGGCCGTGTCCGCCTGATAGGAGGCGTCGATCAGCGTATCCCCGAAATCGGCGTCCGCGGGAACGTCGCCGACCGTCAGATCCACCCCACGCTCCCTCGCGTACTGGGCGACCTCCGGGTCTGGGACGGGCGCTGCAGCGGTGGGCCCGGCCTCGCCCTTCCGGGGCTCGGGCAGGAGCACGACGCCGGCTCCGCGCAGCGCCGCTTCATCGATCGCCGCGTGGGCGGCGGCCTGCGCTTCGGCAGTGGCGGTGAGGGCGACGACGATGTTCATGGTGTCCTCCAGGGACGGGGCAGCGAGCGGATGAGTCGAGGGCGGTCGGGGGAGCAGGTCAGCTGATCGGGGTGCGGAGCGTGCCGTCCCGCAGGAATTGGCGCAGGTTGGCCAGGACGAGCTCAGCCATGTCCGCGCGGGTCTCGTGGGTCCCGCTGCCGACGTGGGGCAGCACCACCACGTTCTCCAACTCGCGCAGTGCCTCGGGGACGTGGGGTTCGTTCTCGTAGACGTCCAGCCCGGCGCCGGCGATCGTGCCCGCGGACAGGGCCGCCACCAGAGCGTCCTCGTCCACCACGGTGCCCCGCGCGATATTGACCAGGTGCCCCTGCGGTCCAAGGGCGGCCAACTCGGCCGCGCCGACGAGGCCCACGCTGTCCGGGCCTCCGGAGGCCGCGACGATGAGGACGTCGACCTCCTCGGCCAGCGCGAGCACCGACGGATGGTAGGTGTAGCCGGACTCGGTACGCTCACTGCGGTTGTGATAGTGGATCCGGCAGCCGAAGCCCTCCAGCCGATGGGCGATCGCGGCCCCGATGCGGCCCAGGCCCAGGATGCCCACCGTCCGTCCGCTCGCGCGGGTGGTCAGGGGGAAGTTCTGGCCCGCGTCCCAGCGGCCGGCGCGGACGAAACGGTCCGAGGCGGAGACCTGCCGCAGGGTGTCCAGGTAGAGGGCGAGGGCGGTGTCCGCCACGCAGTCGTTGAGGACGTCCGGGGTGTTGCTGACGGGGATGCCACGCTCGGCGGCCTGGGCGACGTCGGTGGCGTCATAGCCGACGCCGAAGCTGACGATCGCCTCCAGGGATGGAAGAGCCCGCATCAGCTCGGTGTCCACGCCGAAGCGACCGGAGCACACGGCGATCCTGATCTGGTCGCCCTGTTCGGCGAGGAACGCGGTCCTCTCCGCCGGGTCCGTCGGCAGAACCAGCGCGCCGAACTCCGCATCCAGGGAGCTGGCCACCTGAGGGTTCACGGGGCCGACGCGCAGGACGTGATGAGCGGTTCCGGTCTGGAGCTCGGGGGTCGCGGTGCTCGCGTCGAGGGCGAGGGAGTCAGAGGTCATGGCTTGACACTAGGAATCCAGTCATCTCACGTCCAACACGCAGAACGCATGGATCAATACCTCCAGGGCATGGTTGGATCGTCAACCCCGGAATCTGGCGGATGTCCGGGCATCGCCGGGCGCCTGCCGGGTGTTCCGGGGGTGCGAACGGATCGGCGAGCGGAAGATGAGCCCTCCAGCGCTCTTGACTCACGGTGACGGGCATCACAGGCTTGTTCCCATCCCAGTCCACTCGTCTACAGCTGTAGACGCCTCTGCGGGAGCGGAGAGACCGGAACCGCACCTCCCGTTCGACACCACTTGTCCACTCGCCCACCTGTTCACCCGTCCAGCTGTCCATCTGGTTCAGCGCCGGACCACCGTTTCGAAGGAAGCCCCTCATGCGAGATCACGATTCGACCCCCCGCGCCGGACGCCGCCGTCTGCCGCTCGCCGCACTGTCCCTGGCCATGGGCTCCGGACTGGTCCTGTCCGGATGTGGCGTGGCCAACTCGGAGGACGCCGCCGGCGGTGGGAGCGATGGCGCCGCCCCGGAGACCCTGCGGGTGGTGCTCCAGCAGGAGCCGCCCACGCTGGAGCCCTGCGAGGCGAACCTCACCAGCACCGGTGTGGTGGACCGCTCCACGATCACCGAGCCCCTCCTGGAACGGAACCCCACTTCCGGAGAACTCGAACCCAAGCTGGCCACCGAATGGTCATCGGAGGACGACACCACGTGGACGTTCACGCTGCGCGAGGGCGTGACGTTCCACGATGGCTCGGACTTCACCGCCGAAGACGCTGCGCACACCATCGAACGGGCGGTGAACTCGGACCTCGGCTGCAACGTGGAGGGCTACGTCTTCGGTGACGACGACCTGGAGGTCGAGGTCGTCGATGACACCACCCTCGAGGTCACCGCCGCGCAGGCAGACCCCATCCTCCCGCTGCGCCTGTCCTTCCTCGAGGTCGTCCCCGCGGAGACCTCGGACACGGAGAAGGTGCGCGAGCCGATCGGCACCGGTCCCTACCAGCTGGACGCCTGGAACGCCGGCCAGAACATCGAAGTCTCGGCCTACGAGGAGTACTGGGGCGAGGCTCCGGCCTTCCCCACGGCGCAGTACCAGTGGCGCGAGGAGTCCTCCGTGCGTGCCGCCATGATCACCTCCGGTGAGGCCGAGATCGCCACGGGCCTGAGCCCGGAGGACCAGATCGGCGAGCTGGGCGTGCCGTATCCGAACAACGAGACGATCGCCCTGCGCATGCACGCGGAGTCGGAGCCGTTCAACGACATCCGGATCCGGCAGGCCGTCAACTTCGCCATCGACAAGGAGGGCATCGTCTCCAGCCTCTACGGGGACCGGGACACGGTGGCCGCCCAGCTGGTGCCGGAGGGCGTGGTCGGCCACAACGAGTCCCTCGAGGGCTGGCCCTATGACCCGGACGAGGCCAAGAAGCTGGTCGAGGAGGCCAAGGCGGACGGGGTGGACACCTCCGCCCCGATCAGCCTGATCGTGCGCTCGGCGCAGTTCCCGCGCATCGAGGAACTGGGCCAGGTCCTGCAGGAGCAGCTCTCCCAGGCCGGTCTGAACGTCAATCTCAAGATGATGGAGACCAGCCAGCACCTGACGTATCAGGTCCGTCCGTTCGTGGAGGACGAGGGGGCCATCCTGCACCTGACCCAGCACGGCAACCAGGCCGGTGACGCCGCGTTCACCGTGGATCAGTACATGCTCTCGGACGGCGCGCAGAGCGCCTTCGGCACCGACGAGCTGGATCAGATGATCACGGAGGCTGGCCAGCAGAGCGGTGAGGACCGGGCCGCGGCCTACGAGGAGGTCTTCGAGTACCAGAACGAGGAGGTCGTGCAGTTCGCCCACCTCGCCCACCAGACGGGCATGCTCGGCATCGCCGACTCCGTGAGCTACGAACCGAACTCCTCCTCGGGTGACGAGCTGCGCCTGGCCGAGGTCACACCGGCCGGCTGACCCCGCCGGCTGACCCCGCCGGCTGATCCCGGGGGCCCGCACACCGGGTCTCCGGGGTGGGGCCGGCCGCACACCGGCCCCAGCCGGCCTCCGGCCCGGCTACGCTCCTCGCACTCGCCCACGCCCGCCCGCACGGCGGACAAACTTTCCCCGCAACCCTTGGGAGGACCCATGCTGACGTATCTGCGTAAGCGCATCATCTCCAGCGCGCTGCCCCTGGTCGTCGTGGTGGTGGGCGTCTTCGCCCTGGCCCGCATGACCGGCAACCCCGCCGCGCTCTACCTGCCCCTGAACGCGACCGAGCAGATGCGGGAGGACTTCATCACCCGCAACGGCCTGGACCAGCCCCTCTGGGTGCAGATGGGCGAGTACTTCGGCGGTGTGCTCCGGCTCGACTTCGGAACCTCCCTGCGGACGGGAGAGGCGGCCGGCGAGATGGCCCTGCGTGCCTTCCCGGCAACCCTGCAGCTGGCTGCCACGACGATGGTCATCGCGATCGTGCTGGCCGTGATCGTCGGCAGCTGGGCGGCCCTTCGGCCCAACGGCGTGGTGGACCGGATCGCGAGTTTCCTGTCCATGGCCGCCGCCTCCATCCCGGACTTCTGGCTCGCGATCGTGGGCATCTGGATCTTCGCCATCACCCTCGGCTGGCTGCCGACCTCCGGCGTCATCGGCGCGGAGGCGTGGGTGTTGCCGATCGCGACCTTGGCCCTGCGGCCCTTCGGGGCCCTGGTCCAGGTCATCCGCGGCGCCATGGTGTCCGCCCTGTCCGAGCCGTACATCAAGCTGGCCCGCGCCAAGGGTGCCTCACAGACCCGGGTCGTCACCCGGCATGCCCTGCGCAATGCGGCCGCCCCCGGCCTGACCGTCGCCGGCGACCTCACGGTGGGCTTGGTCAACGGCGCCGTGGTGGTGGAGACGATCTTCGGCTGGCCCGGCATCGGCAAGCTGATGATCGACTCGATCCTGCAGCGTGACTTCGCCGTGCTGCAGGCCTGTGTCCTGCTGACCGCCATCGCGATCTTTGTCCTCAACATCGTGATCGACCTGCTCTACGCCCTGCTGGACCCGCGGGTCCGCCCCGCGTCCGCCG
>NZ_JALDXU010000111.1:0-10520 GCF_032154715.1 Citricoccus sp.
AAGATCGACTTCCGCGTCGACAAGCACTCGAACCTGCACTTCATCATCGGCAAGACCAGCTTCGATGCTGACAAGCTGACCGAGAACTACGCCGCTGCCCTGGAGGAGGTGCTGCGCCTGAAGCCGTCCGCGTCCAAGGGCCGGTACATCTCCAAGGCCACCATCTCGACGACCTTCGGCCCCGGCATCCGGGTGGACCCGAACGTGGTCAAGATCGAGACTGCGGCGACCGCCCAGGCCTGATCACCAGCTTCATCATCAGGGCCGGAACCAGCGAGTGATCGCGGTTCCGGCCCTGATGCGTTAATGCACACGGTCACACGGCCCGGTGCGGCATCATGAACACCATGAGGATCGAATGGCTGGACCTTCCCGACGCCCTGGATCAGACGCGGTTGCCGATGCCGCCCACCACGGCGGACTTCCTGCAGGTGACGCAACTCGCCAACCTGGTGACGTCCCTGTTCTGGGGCAACAATGACTTCTACGTCTCCCCGGAGAACCAGTTGGCCGGCGCCACCTCCCGGGAAGACGTGCGCACCTCCTATGCCGTCGCACGCGAGCCCCTGACTGGAGATCGGCCCGACCGCATCATCGGGTACGCCGCCCTGAGCCTGCCCTCGGAGCCGGGCGCCTCGGCGGATGCCCAGCCCGCCACTCAGCCCACCGCCCAGCCCACCGCCGCTGAGGTGGACGTCGCCGTGCACCCCGATTTCCGGCGTCGTGGGGTGGGGTCTGCCTTGCTGCGCGAGGCCGAAGCCGAGGCGGCGCGGCGAGGACGCACCGTGCTGCAGTCCTGGACGGACAATGCCCTGGTGGACCCGGCCGCCGTCGGATCCGGCCCCGTGTTCGTCTCCGGCACCTCCCTGGAGACCGGGCTGACCCCGGTCGTCCGGCCGCCCTCGAAATCGGTGCCCGACGCCGGCCGGGACCGGATCCGCTGGCAGGCGCCGGATGCGGCGTTCGCCGCCGCCCACGGCTACGAGCTGGCTCAGGTCGAGTGGACGTCCGTGCTGGACCTGCGCGAGGCGGCCGGTGCTGCCCTGTTGGCTGAATCCGGCTCCGGGGCCGCCGAGGAACACGGTTATGACCTGATCGGCTGGGAGGGGGATTGCCCAGAGGAGCATGCCGGATCGATGGCCGGACTGCTCGGTCGGATGGCGGCCGAGGCACCGGCGGGAGCCCTGGAGCGGGTGGCGGAGCACTGGGATGTGTCCCGATTGCGGGCCGAGGAACGGGCCCGACGGGAGATGGGGTTGTCCATCGTCACGACGGCGGCGCTAGACCGGTCGACCGGTCGGCTCGTCGGGCACTCGGACATCGAGACCTTCGCCGATCTGCCCCAGGCGGCCTACCAGGGAAACACCCTGGTTCATCCGGAGCACCGGGGCCGGGGACTCGCCGTGCTGCTGAAAGCCGTCAACGTCTCGCAGCTGTTGCGGCTGAAGCCGGAGACCGAACGCCTCTACACCTGGAACGCCGCCGAGAACGGGGCGATCCTGCGGGCCAATCAGCAGCTGGGGTTCGTGCCGGTGGCCACCCACCCTGCCTGGCAGAAGAGGGCCTCGCAGAAGAGGGCATGACCGAAGAAGACGTGACAGAAGCTCCCCATTCAGACTCCCGCTGTTCCTATTGAATGGGAATCGGCCTCCCGGTCAGGGTGGTCGTGGGTGACGATGGACCGTGAGCCGGGTCACGGGCGTGGTGCCGTATCCGAGTCGACACGCAGGCCTCGGCCCTGAGTAGCCCTCCTGCAGATCGAGGCAGACCTCAGTAGAACCCAGCAGACCCCGGCAGACTCCGGCATAACCCAGCAGACCCCAGAACAAGGCAGGCCCATGACCGAGAACCCTCCCGCACCGACGCGTCCGACGCTCGCCCCGTGGGATCACGAGGTGGATCTCTTGGTCCTGGGTACCGGTGCCGCCGGCCTCGCCGCTGCCCTGACGGGTGCCCAGGAGGGGCTGTCGGTGCTGGTCCTGGAGAAGACCGACTACATCGGCGGCACGACGGCCTACTCGGCCGGGACCTGCTGGATCCCCAACAACCATTTCCAGCGTGAGGACGGCATCACGGACGACGCCGAGAAGGCCGAGCGCTACCTCGACCGGTTGGTGGGGGACAAGTCGGACAAGGCCCTGCGCCAGGCGTACCTGGACCATGGCCCCGCCATGTTGCGTTACATGGAGGATCTCGGGGTGACGTTCCGGCGGTCGCCGGCTGTGGTGGACTACCACTCGGAGCTGCCGGAGACGGGACAGACCGGACGTGCCCTGGAGCCGGAGCCCTTCGACGGCCGCACGCTGGGCCGGAGCCGATTCCGCCACATCCGGCCTCCGGTGCCCGAGTTCGCTCTCTTGGGGGGAACCATGATGCTGCGCCGGGCCGAGGTCGGCACTTTGTTGGGCCTGTTCTCCAAGAAGGCCGCCAGCACCGCGAAGGCCGGCGCCACGGCCCTGGGCTTGGGTGCGCGCTGGGCCCTGGACATGGTCCGGAATCCGCGCGGCACCCGGCTGGTGATGGGCAATGCCCTCGTGGCCCGCATGTACGCCGAGGTGCTCGCCCGGGGCGCGGAGGTATGGCGCAACGCCTACACCACGGAGTTGCTGCGGGACCAGGGTCGCGTGACGGGCGCCGTCGTGGGCCACCAGGGCCGCGAGCTGCGGATCCGGGCCCGGCACGGTGTGGTGCTGGCCGCCGGCGGGTTCGCCCAGAGCCCCGAACTGCGGGAGAGGTTCCTCCCGGAGCCCACGGCCCAATTCTCCCGTGCCGGGGAGGGCGCCACGGGTGACACCCTGCGCCTGAGTGAGGCCGTCGGCGCGGCGGCCGGGACGGACAACGGCGAGAACGCCCTGTGGTTCCCGTCCTCGATCGGGACCCGGGCGGACGGCTCCACCGTGGTGTTCCCGCATATCTGGGACCGGGCGAAGCCGGGGCTGATCGCGGTCAACTCCGCCGGCCGGCGCTTCGTGGACGAATCACACTCCTACCACCGCTTCGTCCGGGCCATGTATGCCGCACACCGGACGGTGCCGAGCATCCCCGCCTGGCTCGTGGTGGACGCGCGCACCCTGGCGAAGTACGGGCTGGGAATGATCACCATGCCGCACCTGCCCGCCGCGATGCTGCAGAAGTACATCGATGACGGTTACCTCCACCGCGGGTCCTCCCTGCGGGAACTGGCCGAGGGGATCGGCGTGGACCCCGCCGGCCTGGAGGAGACCGTCCACCGGTACAACGGTTTCGCCGAGACCGGTGTGGACGAGGACTTCCAGAAGGGCGAGCTGATGTTCGGGCGGGTGGCCGGGGATCCGGAGCACACCCCGAACCCGAACATCGGACCGATCCAGCAGGGGCCGTTCTACGCCGTGGCCGTGGTCCCGACCCCCCTGGCCACCGCCTATGGGATCCAGATCAACGCCCAGGCCCAGGTGGTGGGCCGGGACGGTGAGGTGCTCGAGGGCCTGTACGCTGCGGGCAATGACGCCGCCTCCGTCATGGGCAGCGAGTACCCCGGGGCCGGCTCCCAGGTCGGTGCCGGGATGACCTTCGGCTGGCTGGCGGCCCGCCACGCGGCCGGAATCGCCAGTGCTGCTGAGGGGCTGACGGGCTGAGGGCTTGAAGGATTGACGGCTTGATGGATTGATGGACCGACGCTGAAGGAGGGGCACCCATGGGGCGGACCCTGTCGCTGCTCCTGGCGTTGGCCGGCGGCGTGGCGATTGCGGTCCAGGCCCGGATCACCGGCGCTCTGAGGGCCGAACTGGGGGACGCTTCCCTGGCGGCCACGGTGACCTTCGGCTCCGGACTGGTGCTGATGCTGCTCGTCAACGGCCTGGTCGGCGCCAACCGTCGCGGGGTGGTCCGGCTGGTCCGAGGCGCGGCCACGGGACGGTTCCCGTGGGTGTTCGTCTTCTCCGGACTCCTCGGCGCCTTCGCCGTGTACGGACAGGCCGTCACCGTGGACCTCGTGGGCGTCGCGCTGTTCTCCCTCGTCTTCATCTCCGGCCAGATGCTCTCCTCGACGCTGATGGACACCGCCGGGTGGGTGCCCTCGGGGCGCCACCGGCTGAGCCTGCGGAGGTCGGTCGGCGTGCTCACGGGACTGGCCGGCGTCGGGCTGGCGCTCTCTCCGCGGCTGCTCGGGGGCGGGCTGGGGAGCGGAGGCGGAAGCGGGTTCGGCGGGGGTGCCGGAGGTGCGGAGATGGTCCTGGCCCTCGGCCTGCCCTTGTTGCTCGTCCTGGCCGGCGGACTGCTCCAGCCGCCCCAGATGGCGATGAACGCGGTGATGGGCGCGGCCGTGGGCCGGGTCGAGCCGCTCGTCCTGTTCAACTACCTGATCGGGACGCTGGCCCTGCTGGCGGTCGCCGCACCGCAGATCGCGGCCGGTGGTCTGGCCCGGCTTCCGTGGGGCCCGGGGGACTGGTGGTACTACACCGGCGGCCTGCTGGGTTCCGTGGTGGTGATCGGCGGTGCCCTGCTGACGCGGACCATCGGATCGTTGTTGTTCACCCTCGGTCTTGTGGCCGGTCAGTTGGCCGGATCGCTGGTGGTGGACGCGGTGTGGCCCACCCGCGGCGCCGAGGTGACCTGGCAGGTCATGACGGGGGCCGTCGTCACGCTGCTGGCCCTGGTGCTGGCCTCTTCCAGCACGCTGCGGTCGTCTCTGCAGAACCCGCTGCCGAACCCGGTGCGGAAGCCGGTGCGGAAGGCGGGCCGGAAGCCGGTGCAGACGCCCGGGACCGGGGCCTCCTGATGGCCAATTCACGGTCCGGCGAGTCACTGATCCAGCGTCTGGTGCGGGTCCTGCATGCTTTCGACGCGGAACATCCGGATCTCACGGCCTCAGAATTGGCCCTGCGTACTGGTCTGTCCACCTCCACCGCCCATCGCCTGGCGGGGGACATGGCCGAGGAGGGCCTGCTGCGGCGCACCCCGGACGGCCGCTTTCGGATCGGCCTGGTGCTGTGGGAACTGGGCCAGCGCAGTTCCACCTATCAGGAGTTCGGCCAGGCGGCACTGCCGTTCATGGAGGCCGTGCACGTGACACAGCGGCAGAACACCTCGCTGGCGATCCTGGACCATGACGACGGTACGATCATCTATCTGGAACGACTCATCAGCCAGGATGTGCCAACGGACCTGACCAAGGTCGCCGGACGGTTGCCCGTGCTCTCCACGGCCCCAGGCCTGGTCATCCTGGCTCACTCACCCCGGCATCTGCAAGAGGAATTCCTCACCTCGCCGTGGGACCGGTACACCCGGGATTCAGGCATCACCGAGGTGGGATTGCGCCGGCGCCTCGCACAGGCCCGGGCTGAGGGCTATATACACATGCGCGGAGTCACGGTGGCCGGTTCCTCGGGGACGGCTGCTCCGGTGTTCGGCCCGGACGGCAAAGTGCTGGGGGCCATCTCGATCGTGGCCCGGGTGGACCAGGTCAACCTCCAGATCCAGGTTCCCGCCCTGCTGGCAGCGGCCCGTGGGCTGTCACGGCAGATGGGTTCTCGCGGGTTGTCCGGTCCGAGGGGGCCGTCCGGCCGCATGATCTGATGATGCGGCTGGAACGCCGGAAACGCGGTTGCCCATTCAATGGGCACGCGGGCGCGGAGTCGGGGTGGCGCAGAGCACCATGGTCGGTAATGCCGGTCACAGAAGTTGAACGCACGTGCCGGCGTCCCCAACCCACCCAGGAGGCGGCTGTGTCCGACCCGAAGAGCACGCCCGTCGACGAAGCCGACGGGGCCTCAGCGTTGAGTGCGCGTCAGGCCAGCCCGCAGGCACGCAAGGCCGCACTGGCGTCCTGGCTGGGATCCACGCTGGAGTACTATGACTTCTTCATTTACGGCACCGCCGCAGCGCTGATCTTCAACCGGCTGTTCTTCCCGGAGGGCGATCCTGTGGTGAACACGGTCGCCGCCATGGCCACCTTCGGTGCCGGCTATCTGGCCCGCCCGATCGGGGGACTCGTGATGGGCCACATCGGCGACCGCATCGGACGACGGACGGCATTGATGATCACGCTCGTCATCATGGGCGTGGCCTCGACGATGATCGGCCTGTTGCCGACGTACGACACCATCGGCGTGTGGGCCACTGTCCTGCTGCTGCTCTGCCGCCTGGCCCAAGGGTTCTCAGCCGGAGCCGAGGCAGCCGGTGCCGCCACCATGACCTTGGAGCACGCGCCCCAGCGGCGCCGCGCCGAATTCTCTAGCTCGGTGATGATGGGCTACGCCTCCGGCATGGTGCTGTCCAACCTCGTGTTCATTCCCATTGCGCTGCTGCCGGACGAGCAGTTCGAGTCCTGGGGTTGGCGCGTTCCCTTCCTCGTCTCCGTCGTGGTCCTGGTGGTGGCCTACTGGGTTCGCACCAAACTCGAGGAGACGCCGGTCTTCGAACAGGAGGTCGAGACCGCGGCAGTCCGCGGCGACCATGGTGCCGATCCCGCTTCCCGCACCGAACTGGCTCCCGCGAAGGTCACGACGGAACTGCCCGCCCTGGTGGTGCTCAGGACCCAGTGGCGTGACGTGGTCCGGATCGTCTTCATCACGCTCTTCTCCGTCATTCAGACCATCGTCACCGTCTACGGGCTCCAGTACGCCACCGGCGTCCACGGCATAGACCGCACCTCCATGCTCGTCATCAACGTCATCACCGTGGGGTTGTCCATGGTCAGCATCCCGCTGGCGGCGCGCATGGCCGACCGGATCGGCCGCAAGGTCACGCTGTTCATCGGGGCCGTGGGCTGCGTCCTCTCCATCTGGGGCTTCTTCTGGGCCATCGGAGAACAGAACCTGGTCCTGATCTTCGTCTTCGCCTTCATCAACCAGTCGATCTTCTATTCGTGCTGGAACGGTGTCTGGCCGGCCTTCTTCCCGGAGATGTTCGCCGCTCCGGTTCGCTACACCGGAATGGCCATGGGCAACCAGGTCGGCCTGATCCTCACGGGCTTCGCCCCGACGATCGCCGCCCTGCTCGTCCAGCCCGGCACCCTGGGCTGGATCCCGGTCGCTCTCTTCGTCACGGTGGCCGTCGTCATCTCGTGCGTGGCCATCTCCACAGCCCGCGAGACTCATCTGGTGCCGACGGCCGAGTTGGGCCCGTTGCGGGCACGCCGGGCCTTCCACGAGCACCCCGAACTGATCGACGACGGCCCGCCCGCCCCACGCTGACAGCACGCCGACCGGACCACCGCTGGACCGGCGCCGGGTCCAGGCCGAGACAACCAGAGAAAACCCATCCGAAGGAGCAGCACCATGACCGCCTACGCCGTCACCTACGCCTACGTCCCCGAGACCGAGGAAATGACCGAGACCCGACCCTCCCATGTGGAGTTCCTGTCCGGGCTCCACGAACAGGGGACGCTCCTGGTCTCCGGACGGCTGACCGAGGCCGATCCGCTGGGCGCCCTGCTGATCATCAGGGGCGAGTCCGTGGACGAGGTCACCGGGATCATGAACGGCGACCCCTTCCATCAGGGCGGCTTCATCGCCGAGCGCACGGTGCGGAAGTGGAACATCGCCTTCGGCTCGATCGAGGGTGCCGCGTAATCTCATGACCTCGACCACCCCCCACCACACAGCCACCGCCGCCGTGACCACGAGCCGCCGCATCATCGAGTACCGCGGCATCGCGGCACCGGTGCCGGCGCCGGGCAGGGCGGTCATCCGGATGGCCTCCGTGACCCTCTGCGGCACCGATGCGCACATCTGGGATGACGACTACGCCACCGAGCTGCCGATCATCCAGGGTCATGAGGCCGCCGGCACCATCGCCGCGCTCGATTCCTCGGATCTGGACTCGGGCACCGGCGGCTGGTCGGTGGGCGACCGAGTGGCCATCTCCCCGATGTTCTATTGCGGGCAGTGCCACGCCTGCTCCATCGGACGCGTCAACGCCTGCCGGCACATGAGCGTCTACGGCTGCTACGAGGACGGCTCGCTGGTGACCGAGCAGGCCGTCCCGCTGGAGAAGCTGTACCGGGTTCCGGAGACCTTGGACCTGTCCCTGGCGCCCATGTCCGAACCGGCCTCCATCGCCATGCAGGCCGTCAACCGCGGCCGCGCCCAGGCCGGCGAGACGGTCCTCGTCTCCGGTGCCGGACCGATCGGCCTCCTGGCCACCGTCTACCTCAAGGACCTGGGCTGTGACGTCACCGTCTCGGACATGAACCCCGCCCGGCTCACGCTGGCCACGGCACTGGGCGCGGACCGCACCTTCGCCGTCACTCCCGGGGATTTCCCGACGGCGGCGCAGCGGACCGTGCTGGACCAGCTCACCCGCGGAGACGGTCCGTCCCTGGTCATCGACGCCACCGGCGCCCCCGCTTCGGTGGCCACCGGGGTGGACCTGGTGGCCACGGCCGGCCGGGTGGTCTGCGTTGGCATCTCCGACGCGGAACTGCGCCTGACCTTGCGCACCCTGGCGGTCAAGGAGATCGACCTGCTCGGCTCGCGCAATTCACAGAACCTCATCGGCGAGGCGCTGGACCTGCTGGACCGCCACCAGGACAGCATCGGTGCCCTGCTGACCCACCGCTTCGCGTTCACCGACCTCGACGCCGCCTTCGCGACCCTGGTCGACCCGACGGCCGGCGTCGGCAAGATCGCGATCGACTTCCCTGAGCGCCCTGAACGCCCAGCACGCCCTGCGTCCCCCGAAGGAGGCAGCCGACCATGACCGATGCCGTGGAGACCCGTTCCCTCCTCACCTCCCTTCCCGAACTGGCAGACCGCTACGACCTCGTGGTCATCGGCTCCGGTTGCGCCGGGATGACCGCCGCCCTCGTGGCCGCCCAGGCCGGTGCCTCGGTCCTGGTGCTGGAGAAGGCGGACCGGCTCGGCGGCACCACCGCCGCCGGGGGAGGGGTGATGTGGGCCCCAGCCAACCACCTCATGGGATCGCGCGACTTCACGGACACCCCCGAGGATGCCGCCGCCTACCTGCGTGCGGCCACGGGTGGGAGGCTCTCCGAGGAGGAGATCTCGTGGTACGTCTCCACGGCCGCCGAAGCGGTCCGCTTCCTGGACGAGAACACGCGGGTGGACTACGCCCCGCTGTTCCGGCCGGACTACCACATGGAATGGCCAGGGGCCACGACCGGAGGCCGCGGCCTGGACCACCGGGAATTCGACCCGTCCGTGGTCCCGGGACTGGCCACGGCGCTGCGTCCGCCGACCTACCTGCCCCTGATCACCATGGACGAGCGGGACCAGCTGCACGGCGCGGCCCCCGATCCCGCGCTGCTCGCCGACCGCGCCGAGCGCGGGGTGCGCACGATGGGCGGGGCGCTGGCCGGTGCCCTGACCGCCTCGGCCTGGGAGGCCGGCGTCGTGATCGCGGCCGCTGCCCCGGCCACGGGACTGCGGCGAACGGCTGGCACTGAGATTGACACCAGCACTGACACTGAAACTGACATTGAAACTGACACTGAAAAAAGCACGGATACCAGCACTGACTTCAGCACTGACACCGGCGGCTGGCAGGTGACCGTTGCCGGAGAGTGGGAGATCGCGGCCGCGTCCGTGGTCATCGCCTCCGGTGGCTTCGAATGGTCGCCCGAGTTGACCGGTACCCTGCTGAAATTCCCCGTCACCCCGATCTCCGCGCCGAGCAATGCCGGGGACGGTCTGAAGCTTGGCCTGTCCGTGGGCGGTTCGTTCACGGAGACCACGGACATCTGGGGCGTGCCGGTGATCACCGCCCATGGTGCCACCTACGACGGCCGGCCCTCCGGCCGGATGGGCAATGTGGAGGCCACCCTGCCCGGCGGCATGGTGGTGAACGCCGCCGGCCGCCGCTTCGTCAACGAGGCCCTGAACTACCACGACTTCTCCCGGGTCTTCGCCAACATCGATCCCGCGAGCTCCCAGTACGCCAACATCCCGGCCTACCTGGTGATGGACTCGCGGTTCGTCTCCCGGTACCCCGTCGCCGGCAACCCGGTCTTCTCCGGGCCGGCCGAGGCCCCGGACTGGATGATCCGTGCGGACACGCTGGGTGAGCTGGCGGAGGTCATCGGCGTGGATCCGGCCGGCCTCGAGGAGACCGTGGCCCGCTTCAACCCGGCCGCGGAACGCGGTGAGGATCCGGAGTTCGGCCGTGGAGCCTCCGCTCAGGACCGGCACCTGGGAGACCCGCAGAACGTCCCCAACCCCTGCCTGGCACCGGTCACGGCCCCGCCGTTCTACGCCGTCCAGGTGCATCCCGGTGCCCTGGGCACCGCCGGCGGCCTGCGCACCGATCTGGACGGACGAGTCCTGGGCTGGAACGGGACCCCGCTGCCCGGACTGTACGCCGCCGGCAACTGCTCGGCGACCGTCTTCAGGGACGCCTATCCCGGAGGCGGGGCCACGATCGGCTCCGCCGTTACCCGCGCCTATGCCGCTGGCCGGCATCTCGTCCGGACCTCCCTCACCTCCGCCTCCCTTGCCCCCACCGGCCTTGCCCCCACCGGCCTTGCCCCCACCGGCCGCGCCCCAAGCAGCCTCACCGGGGAGACCGGAGTCCAATCCGAACCG
>NZ_JALDXU010000112.1:0-10499 GCF_032154715.1 Citricoccus sp.
AACCGGAACCGCACCTCACACGGTCGGGCCCCGGATTCACTCGGGGCCCGACCTAGGACTCCCACCATGATCTTCATGCACTCCTCCCGGCAGACCCGCAGCACCGGCCGGCGTCGCGCCCTGACCGGAACGATGGCCGCCGCCCTGCTGGCCCTCACCCTGGTGCTGACCGGCTGCGGCGCCACCGGCGCCCCGGCGGACGCGAACACCTCTGGCTCCACGGCGACGCCGAGTCCCGCCGGTGACGGCACCGCCAGCGGGAACTCCGCGGGCCCTTCAGACGCCTTAGCCGGCGAGGAGCCGGCGCTCGACCTGCCGGATCCCGCCGGCATCGAGGGCCCCTCCTCGGCCGAGACCGTCGCCGAGATCCTGCCGATCGAAGACCCCCAGACGCCTGAGCTGCCCGTCACCGTCACGGACCATGGCGGCCAGGAGGTCACGGTCTCCAGCACGGACCGGATCCTGGCGCTCGACCTCTACGGCACGTTCTCGGACATCGTGACCGGCCTCGGCCTCGGGGACCGGCTGGTGGGCCGGACCTCCTCGGACACCTCACCCGCCATGGCGGACCTGCCCCTGGTCACCTCCGGCGGGCACGACCTCAACGCCGAGGCCATCCTGTCCCTGCGCCCGACCGTCGTCCTGGCGGACACCACCCTCGGCCCGCCCGAGGTGTACGACCAGCTCCGCGCCGCCGGGGTCACCCTGGTGATGTTCGACCCGGACCGCGGCCTGGAGACCAACGAGGACATCATGGCGCGCGTCGCCCAGACCCTCGGTGTCCCCGAGGCCGGCGCCGCACTGATCGAGCACTACGACGCCGAGATGGAGACCGCCCAGGCCAGGATCGAGGCCCTGGTGCCCGCTGATGAGGCGGACCTGGTCAGCGCCGCGATCCTCTATGTCCGGGGGACTGCCGGCATCTTCTTCGTCATGGGCAGTGACTCCGGCGGCGACGTGGTGGAGAGCGTCGGTGCGCTCAACTCCGCCGAGCGGGCCGGCATCACCGGCACCAAGCCGGCCAATGCCGAGGCGCTGGCCGCCCTGAACCCGGACGTCATCCTCGTCATGACCGACGGTCTGGAGTCCACCGGCGGACTCGCCGGCCTGCTGGAGCGCCCCGGAGTCGCCCAGACCATCGCCGGGCAGAAACAGCGCATCGTGGATGTGCCGGACGGACAGCTGATGTCCTACGGACCCCGGACTCCCCAGGCGCTCGTTGCCCTGGCCGAGGCCCTGTACAACCCCGAGGGGCTGCAGTGACCGTGGTGGAGGCACCTCGGCGGACGGTTCCCCCCGTCAGGCGCCCTCCGGCGAGCACCCGGCCGCACTCCACAGCGCGGACCGCGGTGACCGGCGTCGTCCTGCTGGTGCTGCTGCTGGCCGTCCTGGTGCTCTCCGCCGGCGCCGGGCAGTTCCCGACCACACCGGCCGAGGTGCTCGGCTCGGTCTGGCGGGCGGTCACCGGCACCACGGCGGCCCACCCGGACGAATCGCTGCTGGACTCCACCCTGTGGAACATCCGCTTCCCCCGGCTGCTGCTCGGGGTGATCGTGGGTGCCGCCCTCGGGGTGGCCGGCGCACTGATGCAGGGCGTGTTCAGCAACCCGCTGGCCGAGCCCGGGATCATCGGTGTGAGCTCCGGTGCCGCCGTGGGCGCCTGCGTGGTCATCGTGTTCGGGCTGACGGCCGCCGGCGGATGGGTGCTGCCGCTGGCGGCCTTCCTCGGCGGGTTGGTGGTCACCTGGCTCGTCTACCTGCTCGCCACGTCCGGCAACCGGGCCATGGTGCTGACGCTCGTGCTGACCGGTATCGCCGTCAACGCCGTGGCCGGCGCCGTCATGTCCTTCCTCGTCTTCCTCGGGGACACGGCCAGCCGTGAACAGATCGTGTTCTGGCAGATGGGCTCCCTGAACGGGGCCACCTGGACCGCGGTGGGCACGGCCGGGATCGTGTTCCTGCTGGGCGTCGTGGTGGCCATGGCCCTGCGCGGCCAGCTGGACCTGCTCTCCCTCGGCGAGCGTCCCGCCCACCATGCCGGCGTGAACGTGGGGCTGCTGCGCGTGGTGTCCATCATCGCCGTGGCCGTGCTGACCTCCGCCGCCGTGGCCTATGCCGGGCTCATCAGCTTCGTGGGGCTGGTGGTCCCGCACGCCCTGCGGCTCGTGATCGGCCCCTCCCACCGAGGGCTCATCCCGCTCTCCGCCCTGGGCGGCGCCATGCTGCTGTCCCTCGCTGACGTGGCCGCACGCACCGTCATCCCCTTCGCCGACATGCCGATCGGCATCTTCACCGCCGTGGTCGGAGGGCCCGTGTTCTTCATCCTGTTGCGCCAGTCCCTGAAGAGGCAGGGGACCCTCTGATGCTCGAGGCACAGGATGTCCACGTGGAGATCAACGCCCGCCAGATCCTGCACGGGGTCAGCGTGGATCTGCGTCCCGGTGAGGTCACCGTGGTGATCGGACCCAACGGCGCCGGCAAGTCCACCCTGTTCTCCGTGCTCTCCGGGGACATCCAGCCCAGCCGGGGCACCGTCGGCCTGGACGGGATCCCGGTGGCCCGGTGGAAACCCCAGGACTCCGCCCGGCGGCGCGCCGTGATGGTCCAGGACTCCGCGGTGTCCTTCCCCTTCACCGTCCGCGAGGTCGTGGAGATGGGGCGCAACGCCTGGCGGCGCACGGAGCATGCCGATCAGGACGAGGACGTGGTGGACGGCGCCATCGCCTCCGTGGGGATCGAGCACCTGCAGGGACGGGCCATCACCGTGGTCTCCGGCGGCGAACGCCAGCGTACGGCCCTGGCCAGGGTCCTGGCCCAGGAGGGCCGGACCGTGTTGCTGGACGAGCCCGTCTCCGCCATGGACATCGCCCACCAGGAACGCACCTTGATGCTCTGCCGTGGGCTGGCAGCGCACGGCGCCGCGGTCGCCGTCGTGCTCCATGACCTGGACTCCGCCGCCGTCTACGGGGACCGCATCGTGGTGCTGGACCAGGGGCGAGTGGTGGCGGACGGGCCCGCCCCGGAGGTCTGCACCGCTGAGCTGCTCAGCGAGGTCTACGGCACGCCGATCCAGGTCCTCGAGCTGGACGGCGTGATCCGCGTGCTGCCGGACCGCTCCGGGGTGCGACTGCTGTCGGACGCGCCTATCGGCTCCTCGGCACAGACCCTAGGCTGAACGGGAGGCACGATGACGTGCCACAGGAAGGACCCATGGGCAGCACAGACGAGAACGTCCCGGCGGCAGAGAACCCGGAGACGGCGAGCGCGGCGGCAGGGAACCCCGTGGCAGCGGGCCCAGCGGCGGTGAGCCCCACGGCGGCCGGCCCGGAGCCGGGTCATGGCCAGACGGCGATCGGGACGTCCGAACCGGGCGCCGAGGAGGCCTACGAGCGGTACCGCGCGGCTCGGGAACGCTATGCCGTGGCCAAGTACGAGTACAAGGCGGCGCAGTACGCCCTGAAGGCGGCCCGGCTGCGCGAGCAGGTGGCGGCCGGCGGCTCAGGGGGCAAGCGCGGAAAGACGGAGAAGCGGGACAAGGACGGAACGCGCGACCACCACCATCACCGCCGGCGTCATCGGCACGGCGGACACCAGGAGCACCGCGACTACGGCCAGCATGGCCAGTACGGCCACGTGGAGGGCGACAGCCAGGAGGGCGTGGCCGGCCGCGGGGCACTGGGACCGGTGGAGACCCGCGATTCGTCGGACCGTCGCAAGGGCCGGCAGGTGGTCCTGGACGTGATCTCCACCGAGCGGCTGGGGGAGCACTTCCAGCGGCTGACCCTCGGGGGCCCGGGATTCACCGACTTCCGGGACAACCACTACACGGACAAGTACGTCAAGATCCTCTTCGTGGACCCGGCTCTGGAACTGACGCCGCCCTACGACGTGCAGACGCTGCGCAAGTCACTGCCGAAGCATCAGCGCCCCGTCCGGCGGACCTACACGGTGCACTCGGTGGACGCCGAGGCCGGGACCCTCGTGATCGACTTCGTGCTGCACGGGGACTCCGGGGTGGCCGGACCGTGGGCGGCGGCAGCGAAGGTGGGAGATCAGGTGGCGTTCGCCGGACCGGGCGGCAAGTATGCCCCGGACGCGGCCGCCGACGCTCACCTGCTGGTGGGGGATGAATCGGCACTGCCCGCGATCTCCGCCGCGCTCGCCGAGATGCCGGAGGACGCCACGGGGCAGGCCTTCATCGAGGTGGGCGGGCCCGCCGACGAGTGGGAACTGACGGTGCCCTCGGGTGTGGAGGTGACGTGGCTGCACCGTGGCGGGGAGTACCGGCTCGGGCGTTCGCAGCTCGCGGCCACCGTGGAGGGGATCGGCCGGGCCGAATGGCCCGCCGGCCGGGTACACGCCTTCGTCCACGGGGAGAAGTCCATGGTCAAGCGCCTGCGCCGGCACCTGACCGAGGAGCGGGGCGTGGACCGGAAGATGCTGTCCCTGTCCTCGTACTGGACCTACGGCAAGGCCGACGACTGACGGCTGCGGGCCGACGACTGACGGCTGCGTGCTGGACGACGGCGCCCCGCACGCTGGGTGGTCAATTCCGGTGGCGATCCGGCGCGTATCCGCGACGGGATCTGACCACTCAGCGGAGGGCCTGCAGGGTCACCGCGATGTCACCGCTGAGTCACTGGGCTGGAGTCTGCCCCGACGGTGATCGACCGGCCATGACGTCGGCGATCTGCTCGACGCATGGCTCGTTCTGCAGGGACGTGGTGTCCCCCAGGGCGGTGCCCTCGTAGAGCTGGGTCAGCAGGCGCCGCATGATCTTGCCGGAGCGCGTCTTCGGCACGTCCGGCACGAAGACCACGTCCCGCGGCTTGGCCACCGGGCCGATCACCGTGCCCACGTGCTGGCGCAGCGCCTCGGCGGGGGAGATCGGTGCCTCACCGGCGGAGGTCCCGACGCCGGCCGCTCCGGCTTCAGCGTCCGCGGCGGACCCGCGTCCCTCGGCGTAGCCCTCGCGGGCCACCACGAACGCGACGGCGGCGTGCCCGGTCTTGGCGTCCGGCACGGGGCAGACGCCGGCCTCCACCACACCGGGGTGAGAGACCAGGGCCGATTCGATCTCGATGGTGGACAGGCGGTGGCCGGAGATGTTGATGACGTCATCGATGCGGCCCAGGATCCAGATGTCCCCGTCCTCGTCATACTTCGCGCCGTCCCCGGCCAGGAACCAGCCCTGCTCGGCGTAGTCCTTCCAATACGAGGAGTAGTAGCGCCGCGGATTGCCCCAGACGGTGCGGGCCATCGACGGTCCGGTGCGGGTGACCACGGCCTTGCCCTGCAGGCCGGCGGGCACTGGGGCGCCGGAGTCGTCCACCACGGCCACGTCCACGCCCGGCAGCGGACGGGAACCACAACCGGGCTTGAACCGCTCGTCGTCCTGCCGCGGGGAGAGGATGGTCGCCCCGGTCTCGGACTGCCACCAGGTGTCCACCATGGGCACGCCCACGGAACCATCGCGCGGGACCCGCGCGCCGGCGTCGCCCGTCTCGGCCTGTGCCGCCCGGTCCAAGGTGGCCAGCCGGTCCCGGCCGATCTGGGTGCGCGCCCAGGTCCAGGCCTCCGGGTTCACGGCCTCGCCGACGGTGCCGACGAGGCGGATGCTGCTCAGGTCATACCCGTCCGGTCCCGCGGGGATGCCCTCGGGGAACCAGCCCATGAGGGAGCGGACCAGGGTGGGCGCGGTGTAGTAGCTGGTGACGCCGTAGCGCTCGATGACCTCGAAGTGCCGTCCCGGGTGCGGGGCGTTCGGCACACCCTCATAGATGACCTGCGTGACGCCGTTGGAGAGCGGCCCGTAGATCTCATAGGTGTGCGCGGTCACCCAGGCAAGGTCCGCCGTGCACCAGTGGACGTCCCGCTCCCGCGCGGAGACATCCGGGTGGGAGAACAGGTAGTCGTAGGACCAGCTGGCCTGCGTCAGGTAGCCGCCGGAGGTGTGCACCAGGCCCTTGGGCTGACCGGTGGTGCCGGAGGTGTACATGATGAACAGCGGGGTCTCGGCGTCGAAGGACGAGGGGGTGTGGGTCTGGGGCTGGCGGTCCACGATCTCGTGCCACCAGACGTCCCGTCCCTCGACCCAGTCCACGTCCGCATGTCCGGTGCGGTTGAGCACCAGCACGTGCTCGATGTTGTTCTCGCCGGACACGGCCTCGTCCGCATGGGACTTGACCGGGACGGCCTTCCCGCGGCGGAACTGGCCCTCGGAGGTCACCAGGAGCTTGGCACCGGTGTCCTCCACTCGGAACTTCAGGGCCTCGGCCGAGAAGCCGCCGAACACGAGCGAGTGCACGGCGCCGATCCGGGCGCAGGCCAGGGTGATGACGATGGTCTCCACCAGCACGGGCAGGTAGACGACCACGCGGTCGCCCTGGCCGATACCCAGCGCGGTCAGCGCGTTCGCGGCCTGGCTGACCTCCTTCTGCAACTGCGCGTAGGTCACGGCGCGGCGGTCGCCGGGCTCCCCCTCGAAGTACAGGGCCACCTTCTCCCCGCGGCCGGCGTCCACGTGCCGGTCCACGCAGTTCACCGCGACGTTGAGAGTGCCGCCCTCGAACCAGCGGATCTCCGGGCCGCGCTCGGCCTCCGGGTCCGGGGCCGTCCACGAGTGGGTGGTGTGCCAGGGGCTCTGCCAGTCGAGGCGGCGTGCGGCCTGATCCCAGAAGGCCAGGCGGTCCGCCTCGTTCACGGGTTGGCCGTCGCCGAGACCGCCGTGGAGCAGGTTCGCGGACCGGCCGGGGCGGACGGTGGTATCGGCGGAGTTCAGGACACCTTCCGGCAGGGGTCCCGGCAGCGGAGCGGGGAAGGCGCCGGTTCCGGCGGTGGTGGTGTTCGGGGCAACAGACAAGACAGAACCTTCTTTCCATCGAATCTGGCGGTAGCACCTGGTGGCCGAAACCGCGCCCGGAAGGGGCCGGCGTCGACCACGGGTTGCTGCGGCGTCACGGAGCCAGATCTCTCGGCCGCTCGGGATGGTCGATTCCACTGTACGTCCGGGCCCCGCGGCAGGGCCAAACCGGTGAAGCCGTGCTACGGCACCGGGATTAGTCTGGATGGGCAGCGGTGACGCCATGCCACCGGAACGGGGAGGCCCCATGGAAGAATTCGCACTGCTGGCCGTGGCCGGCGTCCTGATCATCGTCCTCGTGTCACTCTTCGCCCAGAAGCTGGGCGTGGCAGCACCGATCCTGCTGGTCATCGTCGGCATCGGCTGCAGCCTGATCCCCGGTGCGCCCAGGATCCTGCTGGAGCCGGAGTGGATCCTCATGATCGCGCTGCCGCCGATCCTGTACTCGGCCGCGGTCAACGTCCCCATCACGGATTTCCGACGGGATCTTCAGACGATCAGCGCCCTGTCCGTCCTGCTCGTGATCGCCTCCGCCTTCGCCACCGGGTGGCTGATCTGGTGGGTGTTGCCGGACATCGGCTTCGCCGCCGCGGTGGCACTGGGGGCCGTGATCAGCCCGCCGGACGCCGTGGCGGCCACGTCCATCGGCAAGAAGCTGGGGCTGCCTCCGCGGCTGGTGATGATCCTCGAGGGGGAGGGGCTGGTCAATGACGCCACGGCGCTCGTCATGCTCCGCACCGCCATTGCCGCCACCGCCGGCAGCATCACGTTCTGGGGCGCCATCGGCGACTTCGCCTACGCCGTCATCGCGGGTGTGGCGGTCGGGCTGCTGGTGGGCGCCGTCACGGTGTGGGCCCGGTCCCGGATCCGCCAGCAGCCGGTGCTCACCACCGCGATCTCCCTGACCGTGCCGTTCCTGGCCTACATGCCGGCCGAGCACCTGCAGGCCTCGGGCGTGATCGCCGTGGTGGCGGCTGGCCTGGTCACCGGGCATCAGGCGCCCAAACGCTTCAGCGCCGTGGACCGCATCACGGACCGTACCAACTGGCGGACCATCCAGTTGCTGCTGGAGAACGGCGTGTTCCTGCTGATGGGCTTCGAGATCACCTCCATCGTCGCGGATGCCGAGTCCTCCGGCCGGGGGCTGTGGATGGCCGTCGCCCTCGCGGCCGTCTGCACGGTGATCCTCTTCGGGGTCCGCATCCTCTTCGTGGTCCCGCTGATCGCCGGTCTCCGGGCCCGCCAGCGCCGGATCCCCGAGCTGGCCGAGCATCTGGATGCCGCCCTGGAAGCCGTCGCCGAGGGCGATGCGGAGGCCAACCCGCGGCGCGCGGCGCGGCTGCAACGGTGGCGGGCGGACGCGCAGTTCCAGGCCACCCACAGCCTGGGGTGGCGCGGCGGTGCCGTGCTCGCCTGGTCCGGGATGCGGGGGGCCGTCACCCTGGCTGCGGCCCAGTCGCTGCCCTCGGACATCCCCTACCGGGCCGAGTTGATCCTGATCGCCTTCACGGTCGCCATCATCACGCTGGTGGTCCAGGGCGGCACGCTGCCACTGCTGATCCGCGTCCTGGGCATCAAGGGCACCAGCGAGGTGGCCGAGGGACGTGAGGTCACCCGCCTGGCCGAGGAGATCATCGCCGCCCGCCAGGCCTTCCTGGACAGCCAGACGCTGCAGCGGGAGAACGGCAAACCCTTCGCCCCCGAGGTGCTGGAACGGACCCGGAGCCGGGGCATGGCGGCCACGGAGGCGTTGGCCGCCATGGTCAATGATGACGATCCGGACGGCCACTCCCGGCAGCACCGCGAATTGCGCCGCCAGCTCGTGGACGTGGAACAGTCCGTCCTGCTCGACGCGCGGGCCGGCGGCACCTACTCCTCGCACACCCTCCAGCGGGCGCAGCATTTCATCGACGCGGAGTCCGCGCGGATGCAGTAGCCCCGCGGCGGTCCGAGACCGGGGCAGGGCCCGGCAGAGGCTGCGGTCGGCTTACGGGCGGTGGGCCACCGGGGCGTGGCCTACCTCATCGAGGGGCAGCATCCGGACGCCCTCGGGCCGGCCGGCGGCCTCGAGCAGGGGGCCGACGGGATACCGCTCCGGATCGGTCCCGGCCATGAACTCCTCCAGGGCGGCGGCCAGCCCCGCCTCCGGCAGCAGCCGTTGCCCGTGGACGACGCGGTCCGGCGGGTCGAGGGCCAGCAGGAGCATCCCGTAGACGGCGTCCTGCGTCCCGTCGACCGGCGGCTGGAAGTAGGGCACCTCCAGGATCCGGCCGCGGAGCCGGGCGTAGAAGCGCAGCCGTGCGATGGGGTCTCCGTGGACGGGGTGGGCCTGATGGTGTGCGGGGTGCTCCACCTCGGCGAGGACCACGGAGACGTCCGGGCCCGCGGTGATGCCGGTCAGCAGCCCGGACAGCAACGCCGTGCCCACGCCTCGCCCGCGCTGGTCGGCGCGAATGGCGACGTAGCTCAGCAGCACGGCCGGGGAGTCGGTGAAGGTGGCGGTGACGGCCACGGCCACGGGGTCCGAGGGGTCACCGACCACGCGCACCGTGGCCGATCCCCGGTCGACGTCCTCGAGCAGTTCCTGCACGGAGCCCAATTCCTGGGGCGGGAAGTTCGGGACCAGCAGGCGTTCATGCACTCGTGCCAGGGAGACCGGGTCTGTGACGGTGCTGGTGGGCAAGTCGGCGACCGGCGCGCCGCTGTCGGGCTCAGTCGGGAGCGAGTCGTTCACGGGGTCCTCCTGGCGTGCGGTGGTGATGACCACGGTAGGCGAGGAAACCGCCGGTCACGGAGCAGGTGCAGAAGAAGACGCGGCCGTCATGGTGGGACCCTCACACCAACAGCACTGTGCGGGCAATGCTTGGTGGTGTCCCTCACACACCATCACGTATTGCCCGCAAAGTCAGAGCGGAGGTCAGGACCAGCGGCGGATCGCCCGCTGCTCCACGAGGCCGAGGATCGCGTCCGTGAGCTTGCCGATGATGGCCAGCAGGATGATCGCCAGGATCAGCCGGTCGGTGCGGCCGTTGTTCTGCGAGTCGCTGAGCAGCCACCCCAGACCCATGGAGGAGGCGATGAGCTCCGCGGCCACCAGGAACAGCCAGGCCTGGGCGAGGGCCAGCCGCAGGCCGGAGAACACGGAGGGCACCACGGCGGGCAGCTGCACGGTCCGCAGCAGGCGCAGGCCGTGATAGCCGAAGGCGCGGCCGGCCTCCACCAGGTGTGGGTCCACGTGCTTGAGCGCCGCATAGACGTTCGTGAAGATCGGGAAGAAGGCACCGATCGCCACCAGGGTGATCTTGGAGTCCTCGCCGATCCCCATCCACAGGATCAGCAGCGGCACCCATGCCAGCGACGGCACCGCGCGGATGGCACCGACCAGTGGCGCGAGCACGGCGTCGGCCCAGGTGGACAGGCCCAGGACGGAACCGATGAGCAGGCCCAGCACCCCGCCGATGGCGAAGCCCAGCAGGACGCGCTGCACCGAGATGGCGATGTGGTGCCACAGGGATCCGTCGGCGGCCAGGTCGATCCCCGCGTTGACCACCGAGGACGGCGCGGGCAGCTGCACCGGCGAGAACAGGCCGGCAGCCGTCGCAGCCCACCAGGCGACGACCAGCACCACGGGCAGCAG
>NZ_JALDXU010000113.1:0-10463 GCF_032154715.1 Citricoccus sp.
CACGGATCCTGTGGCGCGACCCGTCTCCGGTCGTGGTCATGACGGTGATGAACACGGCGGTGCCGGCGGCACCTGCCACCTGCTGCAGGGTGGACAGGATGGCCGAGCCGTGCGAGTACAGCCGGCGCGGCAGAGAGCCGAGCGCTGCCGTCATCAGCGGCGAGAACATGAAGGACAGGCCCGCGTTGAGCAGCATGTGCCAGGCGATGACCGTTCCCTGGCCACTGTCCGCGGTCAGGGTGGTCATCCCCCACAGGGCGGTGGCGACGATGGCGGTCCCCGGGATGACGAGCGGGCGGGCACCGACGCGGTCGAACAGCCGGCCGACGAAGAGGCCCATCACGCCCATGAGCAAGCCGCCGGGCAGCAGGGTCAGCCCGGTGTGCATGGCATCAAGGCCCAGCACGTTCTGCAAGTAGATCGGCAACGTGATCAGGGTGCCGAACATGCCCATCATGCCGATGCACATCATCAGCAGGGCCATCGTGAACGTGGAGGTGCCGAAGGCCCGGACGTCCAGCAGCGCGTGGTCACGCAGGCCGAGCTGGCGCCAGGTGAACACCGCCAGGGAGACGATGCCCACGGTGAGTGGGATCCAGGGGGTGATCAGCGCGCTGCCCTCGGCGGCGGAACCGATGCTGCTCAGGCCGAAGACCAGTCCGGCGAAACCGAGCGCGGCCAGCACCACGGAGAACACGTCCAGCGGCAGGCGCCGGGTCTCCGTGACATTGCTGATCATCGTGGCGCCCAGGACGAGCGCGATCGCGGCGATCGGGAGCATGATCCAGAACATCCAGCGCCAGTTGAGCGCATCCAGGATGACACCGCCGAGCGTGGGGCCGATGGCTGGGGCCACGGCGATGACGATGGAGATGACGCCCATGGTCCGGCCACGGCGGTTCGAGGGGACCACGTTCAGCACCGTGGTCATCAGCAGCGGCATCATGATGGCCGTGCCGACCGCCTGGACCACGCGGCCCAGGACCAGGGCGAAGAAGGTCGGCGCGACGGCGGCCAGCAACGTGCCGACCAGGAAGCTGGACATCGCGACGATGAACACGGTGCGCAGGGGAAGGCGGGTCAGCAGGTAGCCGGTGATGGGGATGACCACCGCCATGGTCAGCATGAAGGCTGTGGTGATCCACTGGGCCGTGGAGGCGCCGATGGCGAACTCCGTCATCAGGTTCGGCAGCGCCACGGACATGATGGTCTCATTGAGAATCACCACGAAGGCCGCGACGACGAGCAGCGAGATGACTCGGCTGGCGCCCGGGGGAAGGCTGGACGTCGTGGCCGGCGGGGCAGCACCGGCGGGGTTGGTCTGGGGTTTCTCGGTAGCCGGCATGGTCTGCGGCGGTCCTCTCTTCACAAAGCAATGAGGAGCCGATGGGCTCCTCATGCGACAACGTCGGGGCCTCTGGGCCCTGGGTAGGGAACCACGTCCAGTCTGCCGTTATTCCCCTGCGGACGCCCCATCCGATCCTGCGCCGTGCTCGAGGTGTTCGTCACGCCATCGTGGAAGGAGCGCCCGGTGCTACCGTCTGCCGCATGGCGCTTCCCGGGAATTGGATCGAGCACCGCCGCGAGGACGGTGAGCCCGTCGGCTGGATCGTGCCCGACGGCGGCGGGTTCCGTCCCCGGGACATCCTCGGCCGCCCGGTGGGCGGTGCACCGGTCGACTGGCTGGAGGCGGAGGAGTTGCTCGACGCGCGGAGCCTCGGCTTCCTCGCGAACCGTCACCGCTTGCGGCAGGCCGACGGGACGGAGCGCCCCGTGCGGATCAGTCAGGCCAGTACCGACGGGATCGTGGTGGTCGCCGACGAGTACGGGGCCGCCTCCGCCGTGGGAGCCCGGGCCGAGGTGTTCCACCTGCCGTTTCCCGCGCCCGAGGAGTTGCTCCTCAACGAGGGCTGAGCATCTGTGTGAAGCGACGTGACGCCGGACACGGCTCGGGAGTGCCGATGTCCGTTAGCGTGGGCGGGTAACCATCCAGAGCGGCCGAGAGACCTGGCTCGTCGACGCCGCAGCAACCCGTGGGGATTCCCCAGCCGGGTGCTACCGCCAGGACCGATGGAGATCCCACGGCTCAAGCGGTTCCCTGCACGGTGCCGCTTCGAACGACCCGGCACGGTCCGGTCCCCGCCACGGGAATCCTTCGGTGAGACCGAAAGGACCGCCGAATGACAGCAACACCCCGCACCATAGCCGCCGTCCAGCCCGGAGTGGATCTCAGTGCCGGCCTGCCCACGGACTACGCCGGCCTCCAGAAGCACTTCCAGCCGCTCTTCGAGGACATCGCGGCGGGCTCCCTGGCCCGGGAGCTGCACCGCGAGCTGCCCTTCGACGCCGTACGGAGCCTGGACGAGGCCGGCTTCGGTACGCTCCGGGTGCCGGTGGTCCACGGTGGTCCGGAGGTCAGCCTCGAGACCTTCTTCCACCTGTTGATCGATTTGGCTGAGGCCGACTCCAACGTGGCCCACATCTACCGCTCCCACTACGGCTTCCTGGAAGCCCTGCGCTTCCAGCCGCGGGACGTCCAGGATGCCTGGTACCCGCTGGTCCTGGCGGGCGCCACGGTGGGCAACGCCTCCACGGAGAAGGGCGGCAACGCGCTGGGCGGTCTGAACACCACGCTGACGCCGACCGCCGGCGGCATGGAGCTCAACGGGCAGAAGTTCTACGCCACCGCCTCCATCTTCTCCGACTACACCCGCGTCTCGGCCGCCCGTGCCGACGCCGACGGTGGGCTGCTCGACGGCCGTCAGTTCGCCGTGGTGGCCACCGATGCCGAGGGCGTGGTCCTGGAAGACGACTGGGACGGTTTCGGCCAGAAGCTCACGGGCACCGGCACCGCAACCTTCACGAGGGTTCCGGTCCCCGCTCACGGAGTGCTCGACCGGGTGCCGGGGTCCGCCGAGGCCGTCCACGAGGCGGCCTTCTTCCAGCTCGTGCTGCTGGCAGTCCTGGCCGGAATCGCCCGCGCCTCCCGCCGAGATGCGGTGGCGACCATCGCCTCCCGCAAGCGCACGTTCAACACCGGTTCCGGCCTGCCGTTCCGCGAGGATCCGCTCATCCAGGAGGCCGCCGGCCGCATCGCCGGGAAGGCCTTCACCGCCGAGGCCACGGTGCTCCACGCCGCCCGCGCCCTGGATGCCGGCATCGCCGCCGCCGAGGCCGTCGGAGCCGACCGTCCGGACTTCACCGGCGACGTGCCCGCCGAGCTCTACGGCTCCGAGCTGGCCATCGAACACGCCACCATCACGGTGCCCGAGTTGGGCATCGGTGCCGCCCAGGACCTGTTCCTCACCGTCGGCGCCTCTGCCACGTCCACGAAGAAGGCCCTGGACCGCCACTGGCGCAACGCCCAGACCGTGGCCACGCACAACCCCATCGCCTTCCGGGCCCGGTCCCTGGGGGACTACTGGATCAACGGGACCCTGCCCGAGGGTCTCAACGCGATCGGCGATGCGAAGGGAGGCCAGGGCTGATGGGCACCACGAACATCCTCTCCGGCAAGAAGCGGGTCCTGGCCTCCGCCTTCGCCGGCACCACCATCGAGTGGTACGACTTCTACCTCTACGGCACGGCCGCGGCGCTGATCTTCAACGTCCAGTTCTTCCCGATGGCCACCGAACTCGGCGGGATCGTCGCCTCCTTCGCGACCCTCGCCGTCGGCGTGATCGCCCGGCCGCTGGGCGGGATCATCGCCGGCCACCTGGGGGACCGGATCGGCCGCAAGGCGCTGCTGGTCGCGTCCCTGCTGCTGATGGGCGTGGCCTCCACCTTGATCGGGCTGATGCCCACCTTCGAGGTCATCGGCTGGTGGGCCGTCGTCGGGCTCGTGGTCCTGCGGATCCTCCAGGGCCTGTCCGCCGGGGCTGAATGGGGTGGCTCCGCGCTGCTGAGCGTGGAGCACGCGCCGGCCCGGCACCGCGGCTTCTTCGGTTCCTTCACCCAGATCGGCTCCTCCGCCGGCATGCTGCTGGCCACCGGGGCATTCTTCATCATGCAGAACATCATGAGCGCCGAGCAGTTCGCCGCCTTCGGCTGGCGCATCCCGTTCCTGCTCTCCGCCCTGCTGGTGGCCGTCGGCCTGTGGATCCGGCTCGGCGTGGCAGACGCCCCGGAATTCCTGGAGCACCAGGCCTCGGGCAACGTGGCCAAGGCACCTCTGAAGGAGCTGCTGGCCCACCACCGGCGGCCACTGCTGGTCACCATCGGCCTGCGACTGGCCCAGAATGCCATCTACTACCTCGTCACCGTGTACATGCTGACCTACCTGAGAGACGTGCGCGGGGACAGCTCCTCGGGCGTGACCGCGGTGATGGTGGCTTCGGCCATCGGCCTGTTCTCCACGCCGTTCTGGGGCTGGCTGTCCGACCGGATCGGCCGCCGGCTCCTGTCCGCGGCCGCCTATGCCGCCATCGGGGTCTTCGGCTGGGTCCTCTTCGCCTTCCTCGACGCCGGCCCGCTCGCCTTCCTGCCCCTCGTGGTGATCCTGGGCATCAACGTCATCCATGACGCGATCTACGGGCCGCAGGCGGCCTGGTTCGCCGAGCAGTTCCCCGTCCACGTCCGCTACTCGGGCGTGAGCCTGGGTTACCAGGTCGGGACCGTCCTGGGTGGCGGGCTGATGCCGATGATCGCCGCGCTGCTGTTCGCCGCCGGCGGGGAGGCCCCGTGGCTGATCGCCGGCTACCTGACGGTGCTGTCCGTCCTCTCCGTCGCCGCAGCGCTCGCGGCGAAGGATCCGGCCAGCCAGCAACGTGGCACGGAGCTCACGGACCTGCACGCCGTTCCGGTGGCGGACGATCCCACATGGTCTGCCGAGCAGCGTCTCGCAGCCGGCACCCCAGCCGTCGGAGCCACTGACCCTGACAGCCCCACCGAGAGAACCTCCGAAAGGACGTCTGTATGACCCGCCCCCTTCTCCTGAACGCCTTCGACATGATGGTCCCGGTGCACCAGTCCCCGGGCCTGTGGAGGCACCCGGAGTCCGGGGTCGCCGGGTTCGACACGCTGGAGTACTGGACCGGGCTGGCCCGGACCCTGGAACGGGGCGGGTTCGCCTCCCTCTTCCTGGCGGACATCCCCGGCGTGTACGACGTCTACCGGGACTCCACCGACGCCACGCTGCGCGGCGGCGTGCAGGCTCCCGTGCTGGACCCGCTCGTGGTGGTCCCCGCCATGGCCGCCGTGACCCGGCGCCTCGGCTTCGGGATCACCGCCTCCGTCACCTACGAGGCGCCCTACCTGCTGGCCCGCACCTTCGCCACCCTGGACCATCTGACCCGCGGGCGCATCGCCTGGAACGTGGTGACCTCCTACCAGGACTCAGCGGCCCGGAATCTCGGCATGGACCAGCAGATCCCGCATGACGAGCGTTATGACCGTGCGGACGAGTACCTGGAGGTGATGTACAAGCTGTTCGAGGGGTCCTTCGAGGAGGGGGCCGTGGTGGCGGACCGGGACCGCGGCGTCTTCGTGGATCCGGAGAAGGTCCACCCCGTGGGGCACCGAGGCACGTTCTTCTCCGTGCCGGATCAGGCCCTCACCCATCCTGGCCCCCAGGGGACCCCCTTCCTGTTCCAGGCGGGTGCCTCGAAGCGCGGCCAGGACTTCGCCCTGGACCACGCCGAGGCCATCTTCCTGATCGGCAACACCACCTCCCTCGTCCGCCAGTGGGTGGACGGCATCCGCGCCGGGCTGGCCGAACGTGGACGAAGCCGGGATGCCATCCGCATCTTCACCATGGCCACCGTGGTGGTCGCGGACACGGACGAGGAGGCCGAGGCCCGGCTCGAGGGCTACCGGGAGTTCGTGGACATCGACGGTGCCCTGGCCCTGTTCGGAGGGTGGACCGGGGTGGACCTGGACGGCTCGGATCCGGACGCCCCGCTGGAGTACATCAAGACCGAGGCGAACCAGTCAGCGCTCGCGGCGTTCACCAAGTTGTCTCCGGACCGGACCTGGACCGTGCGGGACCTCGCCGAGTTCATCGCCATCGGCGGTCGCGGACCGGTGATCGCCGGCTCACCGCAGACGGTGGTGGACGAGTTGATCCGCTGGCAGGAGGCCACGGACGTGGACGGCTTCAACATCTCGGCGGCCGTCCGCCCGGCGGACCTCGAGCGGTTCACGGACCTGGTGTCTCCCGAGTTGCGGCGGCGCGGACTGTTGCCGGACGAGCCGGCCGAGGGGGACGGCGTCGAAACCCTCCGCGAGGTGATCCTGGGCGCCGGCCCGCACCTGGCGAAGGACCACCGCGGCGCCGCCTTCCGGCGCTGAGTGACGCCGGATTCCGCCCGCCGGGTAACCGCGGACGGTGCCGGCGGGATATGGCGTACGGTCGAACTGAATACGTCATCGACTCCGAAAGAGGACTCCATGTCTACGTCCCCCTCCGTGCGCAATGGTGCCCGTCCTCCGCGCCAGCCCAAGCCGCCGGTCCTGCTCGAGGTGGTCGCCACCGAGCGGATCAGCGCACACCTGGTGCGCCTGACGCTGGGTGGGCCGGGGTTCGCGGACTACCAGGACAAGGACGCCACGGACAAGTACATCAAGCTGATGTTCGCGGACCCGGCGCTGGGCCTGACGATGCCCTATGACATGGAGCAACTCCGCGAGACCCTGCCCCCGGAGAAGATGCCCGTGCGCCGCACCTACACGGTGCGGTCCGTGGACCACGACGCCGGCACCCTCGCCGTCGACTTCGTGGTGCATGGCGACGAGGGCCTCGCCGGCCCCTGGGCCGCCCAGGCCGCGATCGGCGACCCCGTCACCTTTGGTGGTCCAGGCGGGATGTACCTCCCCGATCCCGCCGCGGACTGGCACCTGCTGGCCGGAGACGAGTCAGCCGTCCCCGCCATCTCCTCCGCCCTGGAAGCTATGCCCGCGGACGCCGTCGGCCTCGCCATCATCGAGGTCGCCGGACCGGAGGACGAGGTCGCCCTGACCGCCCCGGACGGCATCAAGCTCACCTGGCTGCACCGCGGCGGCATCTTCACGCCGGAGTCCACCCTCTTGGCCCACGCGGTCATCGAGGCACCGTGGCGCGAGGGCGACGTCCAGGTCTTCGCGCACGGTGAGCGGGAGATGGTGAAGGACCTGCGCCGCTACCTCTCCGATGTCCGCGGAGTGGACCGCCGGCGGATGTCCCTGTCCGCCTACTGGGCCTACGGCCGTGCCGAGGAGGCCTTCCAGGCCGAGAAGAACGAGCCCATCGGGCAGATCTTCCCCGAGGCGTAGCGATTCCCGTCCTTCCGACCGGCGGCTGACCTCGCCGCACCCCGGGGCCTGAACAGCCCCGGGCCTCCACTGCTCAGGCGGCGACGCCGGCCAGCCGCCGGGACAACCCGTCCAGGTCCCGGAACATGTCCTTGTTGAACTGGAAACCGCGGGACGCCTCCTCGATGAAGGCGTCCTCCTGCTCCGGCGTCAGGCCCAGTGAGTCGAGCTTCAGCCGGTAGCCGTCCTTGTAGACCTTGGGCTTCTCGATCCCCTCGAACCGGTACATGGCGAGGTGTTCCCCGGCCAGCCCGTAGTGGCGGGACACCATCGTGCCGATGGCCTGACCGCCGGAGAGATCACCCAGGTACCGCAGGTAGTGGTGGGCCGCCAACCGTGCGTGGTCATGCTCCACCTCCGCGATCCGCCGCACGTAGGCCCGCGTGGACGGCAGCTCGCCGGGAGCCTCGTCCAGCCCCGCCACGGGCAAGAGGTTCATCAGGTCCTGCCGGATGAAGGGTGCCCGCTCGAGCAGGGGGTCGAACAGATCTGCCACGGGAGTCGGCGAGGTGACGCGCGCCAGGGCCACGGAGTCCTCCAGCTGGTGATAGATGTGCTCGTACTGGGACAGCAGGAGGGCATAGTCCCGGGCTGAGCGGCGCCCGCCCATGAGGTCGGTGATGAACGTGGAGGTCTCCGCCTCGTGGTGGTCGGCCTGGGTCAGCTCGCGGACGCGGGCTGAGAGGGCCGGTGCGGGGGTGGCGGTCATGGTGACGCCCTTTCGGAAAGGTGCCGTTGCGGGGGTGCGTGGCGTGACTGACGTCATCTTCGCAGATAACTTGTGATTTGTTTAGGTAAGGCTTACCTTAACGATAGCTGAATGCGCCACACCACTGTTTCGTAATGCGCTCGGCAAGCATCTCACTAGCACCTTTGATGGTCCGCGCCTTCGGCGCCGGGCCGTTCTCTCGGAGAGGACTCCATGAAGACCCCCATTCACCGACGCGTCCTGCGCTGGGTGGCCATGGCCACCGCAGTGCTGCTCGCCTCCTTCGGGCTCACGGCGTTGCCCGCCAGCGCCGCCCCCACCGTCTCCATCACCGAGGTTCCCGACGGCGGCGGCCAGGTCACGATCTCGGGTGCCGGATTCTCGGCCGAGGCTCCCGGCATCTACCTCGGCATCGGCCCCACCGGTCTGGCCGGCTTCTACCAGGGCAGCGGCAGCCTCGTGGAGGACCAGACCGTCTACGTCAGTCCCACGGCCGCGGTCGGTGACTCGCCGCAGGGCCGCACCGAGCGGATGCAGGCCGACGGCACCTTCTCCTTCACCACCACGCTGCCCGCGGAGCCTGAGGGTGGCCTGGCCGCCTATACCTCGAAGGCCCACGGTCAGGGCTTCGCTGATCCCTCGCAGAACTCCACCACCCCCATCGCGTACGCCGAGCCGGCCCCGGCCGTCCCGCCGACGCTGACCGCCACGGCCGTTCCTGCCGCCGGCGGAGAGGTCACCGTGACCGGGGCCAACTTCTCCACCGAGGGCCCCGGCGTCTACCTGGGCGTGGCCCCCACCTCCGCCGGTGGCTTCTACGCCGCCTCCGGCTCGGGCGCCATCAGCCAGGCCGACACGGTCTACGTACCCGCAGTGCGGATCTCTGCCGAGGGGGCTTTCACCGCCACGCTCATGGCCCCCGCAGGGGACGGCACCTCCTATTCCGTGTTCGCCTCCAAGGCCCACGGCCAGGGCGTGGCCGATCCGTCCCAGGACGCCGGCGTCGAGCTCGAGTTCACCCCCGCGCCGACCCCTGAGCCGACGCCGGAACCGACGCCGACGCCGGAACCGACACCCACTCCTGAACCGACTCCGACTCCTGATCCCACCCCTTCAGACGAGCCGACCTCTCCGGCGCCGAGCACCCCGGCGCCGGACCACGGCGCCCCCCGCGTGACCGTCTCCGCTCCGGACAGCGGCACCGTCACCGTGAGCGGCACCGGCTTCTCCACCGCGGCGCCCGGCCTCTACGTGGGACTCGGCGAGGCCGGGCAGTCCGGCTTCTACCAGGCCTCTGCGGCGGGGGTTCTCGTGGAGGGTCAGACCGTTGCCGTCGCCACGGAGTACGAGAACGGTTCGATCGACATGGGCCGCACCGCCCAGCTCAGCGGCAACGGCTCCTTCACCCTGACCATGGACCTGCCGGCCGGAGCCACCGCCTCGGACTACGCCGTCTACACCTCCAAGGCGCATGGCCAGGGGCGCACGGACACCTCCCAGGACGTGATCGTGCGCCTGTCGGACACCGCGCCCTCGGAAGGCTCCGGAACCCCCGGCGCCGGTCAGGGCAACAACGGCTCTACCCCGACGCCGATGGACCCGAACGCCTCGGGCGGTCAAGGGGCCGTTGACGGAAACGGCACCGTGACCGTCAACGGCCGTGACACGGACGGCGGCCAGCTCACCACCACCGATACAAAGCCCGTCTACCAGACCGTCTGCACGGCCAACGAGGTCTCCGGGGCCACCCTGAACTGGGGCCTCAAGTCATCGTTCCGCAACTACATCCGCGGTGGCATCGCCCAGGGCGGCTGGACCCTTGGCGGCGGAGCGTCCTACGCGGGCAGCGCCTTCACCTTCGGTGGGGGCAACGGCTCCTATGCCAAGGATTCCCGCACCGGCACCGTGACCTTCGGCGGTTCCGTGCACTTCACCGGGCATGACGGCGTGCTGGACCTGAACCTGTCCAACCTTCGGTTCAAGCAGACGAGCCCCTCATCTGCCGCGATCATCGCCGACGTGACGTCCTCCTCCATGGAGGGCGACGGCTTCAGCCGGAGCAACGTCACCTTCGCCACGGTCAACACCTCCAGCCTGACGGTCAGCGAGAACCGCGTCACCCTCAACAGTGCCCCAGCCACCCTGACGGCGGCCGGTGCGGAGGCCTTCGCCGGCTTCTATGAGGCCGGCACCGCCCTGGACGCGGTGAGCGTCACCCTTCCGCTGGGCGAGGGCACTGACTGCCAGCAGGTCCTGGTCACCGACGGCACCGGCAAGTACGCCACCGGTCAGCAGCCCGGTTCCGTGCAGCTGGCCTCGACCGGCGCGGAGACCACCGGGCTGATGGCCGCCGGCGGCGGGCTTCTCGCCCTCGGCGCCCTCGTTCTGGTCCTGGCCCGCCGCCAGCAGGGCAGCCACGCCGCCTGAACCTGCGACGTGGTGGACCTGACCGCCACCCCCATCGGGT
>NZ_JALDXU010000010.1:0-52880 GCF_032154715.1 Citricoccus sp.
GAGGTCGCCGCCCTGATGAGCCGCCTCGACACCGTCATCAACCCCGAGGAACCGGAGGCCCCGGAACCGGAGATGCCTGCCGGCGAGCCGGTCCTGCTGACCGATCCGTTCCTGCAGGCCCCCGGCGCCGGGCAGACCAACGTCGCCTGGTTCACCGAACTCGAGGGAAGCCAGCACTGGGTCATCACCGGTGACGTCTACGGCCTGACCGCTGAGGACCTGGTGCCCACCGTGGACAAGGCCAGCAAAGCCCGCTCCGGTGTCTTCCAGTCCGAGGCGAACAACACACAGTTCACCGTCACCAAGGCCGAGACCACGCAGATGTCCCGCACCGCCGAGGACGCGAAATCCGTGCTCTCGGACGCCCCGGCGAAGGAGGACGGCATCGTCTCCCGGGACATCTTCCGCCACGAGGCCACCGTGACGGGGCTGGAGGAGGCCGGCGAGGTCGAATACCGCGTGGTCTCCCTCCTGGACGGCCAGCCGGTCCTCTCGGACACGTTCTCCCTCGAGGATGCGAAGACCGCCGAGGAAGACGCCAACATCCTGCTGACCTCGGACCACCAGGCCAAGAACAACACCCCGGCCAACCTCGAGTGGGCCGAGACCGTCTTCGGCGCCGGCGGCATCGACGCCGTCTTCATGGCCGGCGACCTGGCCAACGTCCCGGACCGCGCCTCCGAGTGGTTCGACTCGGAGAACGGCCTGGCCTTCTTCCCGGGCCTTCAGGGCAACGCCGGCTTCGAGGCGCCGAACGGCGAGACCTACGACGGCGGCGAGATCATCCAGCACGCCCCGCTGTACACGGCCATCGGCAACCACGAGGTTCAGGGCCGGGTCGACGGCATGACCTCCCTGGACGAGTCCTTCAACTCCCCGGTGCCGCGCGAGGTGGCCGAGGCCGAATACGAGAAGGTCGCCGCCGAGGTCAATCCGGACGGCCACGCCGAGGTCAAGGAGCAGTGGATCGAGGACAACTCCTTCTCCACCACCACCTACGAGGAGCTCTTCACCCTGCCCGAGTCCGAGTCCGGCGGCGAGACCTACTACGCGACCACCGTGGGCAACACCCGCCTGATCTCGCTCTACTCCACGCGTATCTGGCGCTCCGGCACCGCCGAGTCCGACCCGGCGGCGCGTCAGGCCGCCTCGCGTTTCCAGGAGGCCGCGGACACGTTGGATGACCCGATGTCCCAGGGCCACGGCTCGTTCATCTTCGAGACCCTGGCCGTGGACTCGGACCAGTACCGCTGGCTGCAGGACGAGCTGGCCTCGGACGCCACCAGCGAGGCCGAGAACGTGGTCGTCATGATGCACGAGGGCCCGCAGGGCCTGGGTGACAACGTGACCCCCGCCTTCGCGGAGCCGACGAAGATCGAGGAGAAGGACGCCGAGGGCAACGTCACCGGCATCCGCTACGAGTACGAGGCGGAGAACAACAAGCTCCTCACCGACCTCACCCCACTGATCGACGCCGAGGGCACCTCCGTGGACCTGGTGTTCAACGGCCACTCCCACCTGTGGAACCGCTTCGAGTCCGAGCACGGCGTGAACTACCTGGAGACCTCCAACGTGGGCAACTCCTACGGCGCCTACCACGAGCTCTCCGGTGACTCCCGTCCGGTGCCGGGTGCCCCGTGGAACGCGGACAACTACGTGGAGCAGGGCAGTCCGGGTGGCCTGGAGCCGATCGTCCCGTCCGAGCGGCCGTTCGCCTCCCTGGTGGACCCGGACCAGGACGCCCCGTATGTCGCGTCCAACGACTACAGCATCTTCACCAACCTGGACGCCCAGGCCGGCTCCGTGACCTCGTTCATCCTGGACACCAAGAACCCGGACGCGCAGCCGGAGGTCCTGGACGTGTTCATGCTGGACTGACCCGGTGATATGACGGCATCAAGGGCCGCCGGTGTCTTCGGACATCGGCGGCCCTTGGCCTCTTCCATGGCGTAGCTTGTCCTGGTGAGGCCACCGAAGAACCCCCAGTTGCCCGACGGCGGCGCACCCGCGCGCGTGCCCGTCTCGATCGCGCTGGCCTCCTTCACCTCCAGCGTGGACCGTTTCGCGGTCAGCCCGCTGCTGGTGTTCCTGGCCGTGGACCTGGGCGCCTCCCTGGACGAGGCGGTGGTGGTGGCCGGCGTGTACTTCCTGGCCTACGGCTTCACGCAGCCGCTCTGGGGCGCCCTCTCGGACCGGTTCGGGCGGATGCGGCTGATGCGGATCGCCCTGGCCGGGTCCGTGGTGTTCGGCCTGCTCTCCGCGATCGCGCCCACCCTGCCGCTGCTCATGCTCTTCCGCTGCCTGACCGGCGCCTGCTTCGGGGGGATCATCCCCACCGCCATCACCTTCATCGGGGATACCGTGCCCCCACTGCGCCGCCAGGCCGCGTTGGCGGACAATATGGCGGCCATCGCGGTGGGGACGGCGATCGCGACGGCCGCGGCCGGCGTCGTGGGCGAGACGGTGGGCTGGCGGCTGATGTTCGCCCTTCCGCCGGTGCTGGCGGTGGGCTGCATCCTGGCACTGCGGAGGACCGCTGAACCTCCGCTGCCGGCCCGGCGGCCCCTGCTGGGGGCCTTCGCCGAGGCGCTGCGGCACCGGTGGATGCTGGTGGTGATCGGTCTGGTGTTCGTGGAGGGTGCCGTGGTGCTGGGGTTGCTGACCCTGCTGGCTCCGGCCCTGCAGGACCAGGGACTGGACGCGTCCGTGGCGGGTCTGGCCGTGGCCGCGTACGGGGTGTCCACGCTGGCGTGCAGCCGGCTGGTCCGGCCCATCCTCCGCCGGTTGTCCGTCCCGGCGACCATGGCCCTCGGCGGGGCCGGCATGGTGGCCGGCTACGCCGCCGTCGCCGTCCACATCTCGGTGCCGACCGTCGCATTCGCGGCCGCCGCGCTGGGCTGGACGTGGGCCCTGCTGCACACGTCTCTGCAGGTCTGGGCCACGGACGTGCTGCCGGGGCTGCGCGGGACCGCCGTCGCTTTGTTCGCCGCCTCCCTGTTCGCCGGCAGCTCGGTGGGCACCCTGGTGGCGGGCCCCTTCGCCGACGCCGGCCAGTGGGCTTGGCTGTTCGGGACCACGGCCGCGGTGGCCGCGGTGCTGGTGGGGCTCGTGGTGGTGGCGCAACGGCGCTACCTGCGTTCCGTCCCACCGTCCTGACTCCGGAGCAGCCAGCACGGACCGGGGGCTTGAACTTCCGCCTGACCAGCTATGATCCTGTGGTTGTCACCGCTCTTTGCCCCACGCCGGAATGCTCCCCCGCCAGCGTCCGGGCCTCGCACCGAAAGTCCCGCACATGCCTCTGCCTCGCCGTCTCCGCGCCCTGATTCCGGCCGCCCTGTTGACCGCCGGCCTCCTGACCGTCTCCGCCTGCTCCGCTGTGCCAGAGGAGGTGGACGAGGCCGCCCGGGCCTTCGGGGTCGAGCTCAACCCCGAACGGAAGGACGCCAACGACCTGGTGGCGGGTGACTGCTTCATCGAGCCGGAGGCCGACGAGCTCATCGGTGTCAGCACCGTGGACTGCGGCGAAGAGCATGACAACGAGGTGCTGCACGTGGTCGCGATCCCCGAGACGGTGGAGTACCCAGGCGAGGATCCCGAGTTGTGGTGGGAGCACGAACAGGTTTGTGCCGGCCAGGTCTTCGAGGACTATGTGAACGAGGTCTGGGAGGACTCACCTCACTGGGACTTCTACCCCCTCCTGCCCACCGAGTACTCCTGGGAGAGCGGCGAGAGGAGCATCCACTGCGTGCTGTACCGAATGGACGGCACCACCTGGACGGGCAGCCCCTCCACCGGGGACGCCGCGCCCGTCAGCGGCTGAGCACCTCGCTCCGGTCCGCCGTCGGCTGCGCCGGCTGAGACTCGTCGACCGTGCGCTCCTCCCGGGCACCGGCGGGGAGGGTGGCCCGGGCGGCCTCCGGCGAGACGATCGACATGCTCCCCGTGGCCAGCGGCTCGCTCTCGACCGCACGCTCGATCCGGGTGGCCAGCGGCTTCTCCTTCACGAAGCACAGCAACACGGCGGCGATCAGGGCCAGCGGTGCGATCCACAGGAAGATCGGCGTCAGGGCGTCACTGTAGGCGGTGATCACCGTGTCATGCAGCGGCTCCGGCAGACCCTGCACGGCGGCGGGGGTCAGCGAGTCGGCGTTGCCCATCTGACCGGACGCCCCGGCGGGGATGCGCTCGGTCATGAGGTTCGCCAGACGGGAGGCGAACAGGCTGCCGACCAGCGAGGAACCCAGGGTGGCGCCGATCTGACGGAAGTAGTTGTTGGAGGCCGTGGCCGTGCCCACCATGGTGATCGGGAAGGTGTTCTGGACGATCAGCACGAGGATCTGCATCGACAGACCCAGGCCGAGGCCGAGAACCGCCATGTAGGTGCAAACGATCCAGATCGGCTGATGCGGATCCATCAGGGACAACAGACCCATGGCGCCGGTGATCACGAAAGCACCCACCACCGGATACCACTTGTACCTGCCGTACTTGGACACCAGCTGCCCGGACACCGTGGAGGTGACGAGCATGGTGGCCATCATGGGAATCATCGCCAACCCCGCCACGGAGGCCTCCAGGCCGAAGGACATCTGCAGGTAGGTCGGCATGTAGCCCAACGCGCCGAACATGGCGACGCCGACGAACAGACCCGAGATGGTGGTCAGCACGAAGTTGCGCTCCCGGAACAGCGTCATCGGGATCAGCGGCTCGGGGGTGCGGCGCTCCACCAGCACGAAGACGACGGCGGTCACCAGGAACACGGCGATGAGGCCCAGGATGAGCGGGTCGGTCCAGGCGTAGGTGCCGCCGCCCCACGTGGTCACCAGGACCATCGAGGTGGTGGCGACGGCAATCAGAGCCATGCCGGCCCAGTCCAGTGTCAGGCGGCCATGGTCCTTGTGGGGCAGTTTGAGGAAGAAGACGGCCGCCAGCAGGGCCAGCACGCCGATCGGCAGGTTGATCCAGAAGGCCCAGCGCCAGCCGGGGCCGTCCGTGAACCAGCCGCCCAGCAGCGGACCGATGACCGAGGAGAGGGCGAAGACGCCGCCCATGATGCCCATGTACTTGCCGCGCTCACGCGCCGGGACCACGTCCGCGATGGAGGCCTGGGACAGGATCATCAGACCACCGCCGCCGAGGCCCTGGATCACGCGGGCCACGATCAGGGTGCCCATGTCCGGGGCCACGCCACCGACCACGGAACCGGCCATGAACACGGAGATGGCGAAGATCAGCAGCGGCTTGCGGCCGATCTGGTCACCGAGTTTGCCGTAGATGGGCATCGCGATGGTGGTGGCCAGGATGAAGGCGGTGATGACCCAGACCATGCTGGATACGCCGTTGAGCTCACCGACGATGGTGGGCAGTGCCGTGGAGAAGACGGTTTGATTGAGCGAGGCCAGCAGCATGGCCAGCATCAGGCCGATAAAGAGGGGCACGATGGTGCCCTTGGGGATGGTGGAGCCGGACGCGGCCGAGGGTGTGGCCGGGCCGGCGTCGGACACGGTCTTCTGGACCGGTGCGGCGGGGGCGGATGCGGACCCCTTGAGAGCATCCTGCGGGTGGTGGGTCATGAAAGCTTCCTGTAGAGGTCCTGGTAGAGGTCGAGGGCGTCGTCCACGGAGGACTGTTCGAGATATCCGCCGGCGGCACCACGGGTCACGATGAGATAGCGCAGCGGGACGCCGGCCGCCATGGTGAGCATGCGGGCCGCCTGCTCCACGCTGTGACCGTTGAGTCCGGCGGACCACGCCGGATGATCGGCCATGGCCGTCGCGATCATCTGATAGACGAGGTCCTCGCCCTGCATCATCATTTCCCGGCGCCGCAACAGCAGATGCGGGAACTTCTCGAAGAGCCTGCTCCGCCGCTCGGCATCCCCTTCCGCATACGTGCTCCGGCCGACGGTCAGCAGGAGTTCCGTGGTGCGGTGAATGAGCCCCTCCTCATCGAGGAAGTCCTCGGGAAGCTCCGGCGCACTGGGAGGCATCACGCCGAGGATGGCGTCCTCCTTGGTGGGGAAGTAGTTGAAGAACGTCCGCTGGGAGATTCCAGCCTCGCTGGCAATGGCCTCGACGGTGACGTGCTTGGTGTCATCATCGAGGGCGAGCTCCGCGGCAGCGTCATGAATGGCGTGCCAGGTCTCAGTCTTCTTGCGCTCGCGAAGGGACGTCGAAGCAGGGGAATCCGTGGGGGGCATGCCTCTATTTTTGCACAACTGCACTTATTGCGCAACTGCAAAATTGCAGTGATGCAGCTCACCGCGATTACGCAGAAGGGGGCGCCCCGGGCCCTCAGTGGCTTGAAGCCGCCTGCTCCTCGGCCATCCGCCGGACCTCGGCGACGTCCAGTCCCGTGACCTGGTCCAGCAACTGGTCCAGCGCTGTGCCCGGCAGGGCACCGGCCTGGGAGAAGACCAGCACGCCGCCACGGAAGGCCATCAACGTGGGGATGGACGTGATGCCGGCCATCGCGGCCAGCTGCTGCTCGGCCTCGGTGTCCACCTTGGCGAACACGACATCCGGGTGCTGTTCGGAGGCGGCGTCGAACACGGGGGCGAACTGGCGGCAGGGGCCGCACCACGCGGCCCAGAAGTCCACGAGGACGGTGTCATTCTCGGCAACGGTGGTGCCGAAGGTGTCTACGGTGAGGTCAACGGTGGCCATGGGGGCTCCTGTCACGGGAGGGGTCAGAATCTACTTCCCCAACCCGACTGACCCCGCCCGCTATTCCTGCGCCCGGACCAGCTCGGTCAGCAGCCGGGCCAACTCGGCCTGGTCGGACCGGGAGAGCGCCGAGAAGTAGTCGCCGGCCTCCCGGCGCCGGGCGTCACGGACCTCGCCCCGCAGCCGGACGCCGGCCTCCGTCAGGCTGATGCGCGTGGCCCGACGGTCCGAAGGATCGGCACGGCGCTCCACCAGTCCCTTGGCCTCGAGCTGGTCGATGACCTCGGTGGCAGAACGCGGGGCGATCCGCAGCCGGTCGGCGATGTCCTTCAGGCGCAGGCCCTCCTCGACATGCCGCCCCGCCTCCTCGCACCGAGGATGACCGGCGCACGCCCCGTGATCTCCATGCCCGTGCCCATGGCCGCCACCGCTCACCGCCTGCAGGGCCCGGAACTGATACGGCGTCAACTCGAAGGGGGCCAGCTGATGACTCCACCGGTGGCGCAGCCGCCGGAAGGCCACGTGCATGAGGTCGCCCAGGTCGGGCGCTGGGTCGCCGAGGTCGGCAGGAACGTCCATGACACCAGTCTACGAGCATATTGCCATCTAACCTCTTAGTGAGGTAACCTCTCCATATTGGGCTCGAGCGCACCGCTCGCCCGCGTCGGCGAACCCGGCGACACCACACTTCCCTCCACCCGAGGCCTCTACTGCAAGGAGCGCCCACTCATGAGCACCCCCTCCCCCGGCCACAGCCCCACCGGGACCCCCCAGCCGGAATCCCCGGGCGGCCGCAGCCCAGCACGGATCGACCCGGCCGACCAGACGCAACTGCAGCGCCACCCCGTGTCCCTGCGCCGCATCGCGGCGCTCTTCGCCCCGCACAAGGTGACCATCGCCGTCGTCGTCCTGTTGATCTCCGTCTCCTCGGTCGTCAACCTCGCCCAGCCGTTCCTGGTCCGCGGGGTGATCGATGACGCCCTGCCGCACCGAAACCTCCCGCTGCTGGCCCTCCTGGCCGGCGCCATGGTCCTGGTGGCCGCCGTGACCGCCGTGATCGGCGTGATCCAGACGTGGATGGCCACACAGATGGGCCAACGGGTCATGCACACGCTGCGCGTTCGGCTCTTCACCCACCTGCAGCAGCAGTCGCTCGGCTTCTTCACCAGAACGCGCGGCGGCGAGGTCCAGTCCCGCCTGACGCATGACATCGCGGGCATGCAGTCCGTGGTCACCTCCACCGCCACGGGAGTCGCCACCAACCTGACCACCACGGTGGCCACCGCCGTCGCCATGGCGGCGCTGTCCCCGCAACTCTCGTTGATCTCGCTCGTGGTGCTGCCGCCGGCCATCTGGCTCTCCCGCCGGGTGGCCCTGATCCGCCGCAAGGTCACCGACGAGCGTCAGCAGACCCTGGCCGCGCTGCACACCCAGGTGGAGGAGGGCCTCTCCGTCTCCGGCGTGCGCCTGGCCAAGACCCTCGGCACCACCGAGCGGGACGCCGGCCGCTTCACCGACCGCTCCGAGGCCCTTGTGGGTTTGGAGATGCGCTCCCAGTTGGCCGGCCGCTGGCGGATGGCCACCATGCAGATCATCTTCGCCGCCATCCCCGCCGTCATCTACCTGGCCGCCGGCTTCCCGGCGACCTCCGGCGGCATGACCATCGGCACCCTGGTGGCGTTCACGGCCCTGCAGGGCACCGTGTTCCGCCCCGTCATGGGCCTGCTGAACATCGGCGTCCAGTGGGTCACCGCGCTGGCCTTCTTCTCCCGCATCTTCGAATACCTGGACCTCGATCCCGAGGTGAAGCCGCCGGCCACTCCCGCCGTGATCGACCCGGACCGGGTCCGCGGCGAGGTGCGCTTCGAGCAGGTCTCGTTCTCCTACGACTCCTCTGATGAATCCGACGACGGCGGCGCCCGCCCGGTGCTCCAGGGCATCGACCTGGTGGTCCCGGCGGGGACGTCCACGGCCGTCGTCGGGCCCACGGGATCAGGCAAGTCCACGCTGGCCGGGCTGCTCCCCCGGCTCTACGACACCACCACCGGCCGTGTCACGATCGACGGCACCGATGTCAGGGACATCGCCCCGCAGGACTTGGCGAGGATCGTCGGAGTGGTCTCCCAGGAGACCTATCTGGTCCATGCCTCCGTACGGGAGAACCTGCTCCTGGCGGACCCGGAGGCCACCGATGCCCGCCTCTGGGAGGTCCTCGGAGCCGCCTCGCTGGCAGACACCATCGCTACCCTGCCCGAGGGGCTGGACACCCTGGTCGGCGCCCGCGGCCACCGCTTCTCCGGCGGCGAGCAGCAGCGGCTGGCCATCGCCCGGACCCTCCTGCGCGATCCTCCCGTGCTGGTCCTGGACGAGGCGACCTCCGCGCTGGACAACACCACCGAGGCCCGCGTGCAGGCCGCCCTGGACCGCCTCTCCATGGGCCGCACCACGCTGATGATCGCCCATCGCCTGTCCACGGTCACCGAGGCGGACCAGGTCGTGGTGCTCGACGCCGGCCGGATCGTGGAGCAGGGCAGTCCGGCTGCGCTCCTGGCCGGCAGTGGCCCTTTCGCCCTCCTCGCCGCGCGCGGCGGGCAGCCGTGGGCCACGGCCCTCGAATCGCCCGTCGCCACGGGCTAGCCAGGTCACCGGGGACCGTGCCTAGGGTGGCCTCGGACCCACCCACGTGCTGCAGTCCGGGACCTTGTCCCGCATGACGCCGGCGCCTTGCGCGCCACGGGCCCCGGCCTGCAGGACCCGACGAAAGGCCAGTTCCATGCCCGAGAAGCAGCCTCCGATCCCCGGCTCCCCCGGCAGCACCGAACCCACGGTCGAGGAGCCCACCACCCCGGCCGGCCCGTTGCCGCCGTCGCCGGACCAGTCCGGGCCCGCCACGGTGTCCCCCACCGGACAGGAGACGGGCACCCCGCAGGAGAAGGTGGCCCAGGGCGGGAAGTTCCTGACCACCGCCCACGGGGCCCGCCTCAAAGACTCAGACCATTCGCTGAAGGCCGGCAACCGTGGGCCGATCCTGCTCCAGGATCACCATTTCCGGGAGAAGATCAGCCACTTCGACCACGAGCGGATCCCCGAGCGCGTGGTGCATGCTCGCGGCGCGGGTGCCCACGGCACGTTCCGCGGCTACGGCACGGCCTCGAAGATCAGCCAGGCCGGCGTGTTCGCCCAGGACAAGGAGACGGAGGTCTTCGTCCGTTTCTCCACCGTGGTCGGCTCTCGCGGGTCGTCGGATCTCGCCCGGGACACCCGGGGTTTCGCCACCAAGTTCTACACGGATGAGGGCACCTGGGATCTGGTCGGCAACAACATCCCGGTGTTCTTCATCCAGGACGCGCTCAAGTTCCCGGATGTGGTGCACGCCGTGAAGCCGCACCCGGACCGGGAGATCCCCCAGGCCCAGTCCGCCCATGACACCTTCTGGGACTTCGTCTCCCTGCACACCGAGGCCCAGCACCACACCATGTGGAACATGGCAGACCGCGGCATTCCCCGCTCCTTCCGGATGATGGAGGGCTTCGGCGTCCACACCTTCCGCCTCATCGCGCAGGACGGCTCTACCGTGCTGGTGAAGTTCCACTGGAAGCCCAAGCTCGGCGTGCACTCCGTGACCTGGGAGGAGGCCCAGATCATCAGCGGCGCGGATCCGGACTTCCACCGCCGGGATCTCGCCGACGCCATCGAGGCCGGGGCCTTCCCCGAGTGGGAACTGGGCGTGCAGGTCTTCGAGGACACCGAGGACCAGATGTTCGCCGGGATCGACCTGCTCGATCCCACCAAGATCGTGCCGGAGGAACTGGTGCCGGTGGAGCCGATCGGCCTGATGACCCTGCACCACAATCCGTCCAATTACTTCGCCGAGACGGAGCAGGTGGCGTTCAACCCGAACAACCTCATCCCCGGCATCGACGTCACCAACGACCCGCTGCTGCAGGGACGCCTGTTCTCCTACCTGGACACCCAGATCACCCGCCTCGGCGGGCCGAACTGGAATCAGCTGCCCATCAACCGTCCGCACGCGGAGGTCAATGACATGCTGCGGGACGGCATGCACCAGACCGCGGTGCACGCCGGGGTGGCCCCCTATCGGCCGAACTCGCTGGACGGCGGCAATCCCTTCGAGACGCCCGACGGCGACCGGCCGTTCATCGATCACCCCGCCCCGGTGTCCGCCTCGGTGAAGGAACGGGCCCTTCCGGCCTCCTTCGACGACCATTTCAGCCAGGTCCGGCTGTTCTTCCGGTCCCTCTCCGAGGTGGAGAAGGAGCACGTGGCGCAGGCCTACACCTTCGAGCTCGGCAAGTGCTACGAACAGGTCGTCCGCGAGCGCCAGCTGAAGGCTCTGGCCGCGATCGATCCGACCCTGGCCCAGGTCGTCGCGGACGGGTTGGGCCTGCCGGTGCCGAAGCCGGCGGAGTCCCCGGCCGACGTCGTGCCGTCCCCGGCACTGTCCCAGGTGGGCGGGGAATGGCCGCTCGACGGACGGCAGGTGGGCATCGTGGTCGGGCCGGAGGTCGATGCCGGCGAACTGTCCGGCGCGGTCACCGCGGTGCACCAGGCCGGGTTGGTGCCGCTGGTCATCGCGCCGAGCGGCGGGGAGGCCGCCACGCGGCTGCTGGGCAAGGACCTGGTGGCCCAGCGCACCTACCTCACCGCCCGGTCCATCGAGTTCGACGCCGTGCTGATCGCTTCCGCGACGCCCCCGGCCCCGGACGCCGCCAATGGCCTCGACAGCAAGGTCGGGGCCACCTCCCCCGAGGGCATCGATCCCCGGGTCTCCCTGCTGCTGGGCGAGGTGTGGCGCCAGGCCAAGGCCATCGGCGCCTACGGGGCCGGCGAGGACGTGCTGCGCACGGCCGGGTACCTGGAGGGAGCCGGCGTCGTCACCGGTGCCGGCGGCGAGGAAGCGGTGCAGCAGCTGCTGCGCCTGATGCCCGCGCACCGGGTCTGGGAGCGGTTCCCGACGACGGGCCGCTTCGCCACCACCTGATCCGGGCTGCTTCCGCCCCACCCACCGGCCCGCCGCCGGTCACGGCGCCTCCATCGGCGTCTGACCAGCGGCGGGCTGGTCAGTGAGTCGGAAGATGCCACGTCGCGCCCGGTTAGGATCGGGGAGTGAGCGATGACACCAGCCCTGACCTGCCGGGACTGCGCCAGGGCAGGTCGGCCGCGTGGCTCCCGTTCCTCCTGTCCTTGATCGCGCTGGCCGTCATCGTCGTCTGGGGTCTCCGGCTCTACCCCGGCCTGCCGGAGACCATTCCCACGCATTGGGGACCCGGCGGGGCACCCGATGCCTGGGAGGAGAAGTCCTTCGGCAGCGTGTTCATGCCGCAGATGATCGCCGCCGGCACCACCGCACTGATGGCGGTCCTGGCGCTGGTCATCCCCGCGCTCATGAACCCGCCGAAGGACCCCTCGGCGTGGAAGCGGTACCGGCTGGAGGGGGCCGAGCGCGCCACCATCTCCGTGCTGGGCTGGATCTCGCTGCTGACCGTGTTGCTGGTCGGCTACCTCGGCGTCCAAGGCTGGACCGGCCCCCACGAGGTGTCCTTCGCGTGGCCGATGGCCCTCTACGTCCTTCTGGTCTTCCTGATGATCGTTCTGCCCTACCGGCGCTGGAGCCGCTGGGCGGACGCCCAGTCCAGCGAGCACGGCTTCACGCCCACCATCGAGGAAGAGGCCGAGGAGAAGCTCTGGCTCCCCGGGGGAATCCATAACAACCCCGACGAGCCGCGGATCATGGTCCTCAAGCGAGAGGGTTACGGCACCGGGACCACCATCAACGTGGGCAACCGGGCCGGCCGGATCACCGTGATCGTGTTCCTCGTGGTGTTCGTGGGCGGGCCGCTGTCTCTGGTCTTCGCGGTCGGCTGAGTCGCCGCCGCTCCCAGCCGGGCCTCGCCGTCGGCCGACGGTAACCGGAGTTGCGGAACGGAGGCACGGAACGGCGGCATGGAACGGCGATGTGGAACGGCGATGCGCAGATCTTCCCCCCGCGCCGGGTCGTGGGCCTACCGTGGACCGCGGACCCGGACGCCAGAGCCAGGAGGAACCATGTTCACCCCCGATATCGCCCCCGGCGTGCACCTGATCGAGCATGCCAACGTCAACTGCTACCTGCTGGAGGACGAGGAGGGCCTGACCCTCGTCGATGCCGGTCTGCCGGGTGTCTGGACTGAACTGGGCCAGGCGATTCGCGCCCTCGGTCGGCAGCCGGGAGACCTGAAGGCCCTGGTCCTCACCCACGCGCACTTCGATCATGTCGGCGTCGCGCGGCGCCTGGTCCAGCGGCTGGGGGTGCCGGTGTACGGCCACCGGAATGAGCGCGTGCTGGCGGCCCATCCGTACCGGTACGCCCATGAGAATCCCCGCGCCACCTATCCGTTGAAGCATCCCCGGGCCGTGCCGATCCTGACCTCCATGCTGTTCGCCGGGGCCCTGGGCGTGAAGGGCGTGCACGTCACCGACGACCTGGGCGCCGCCGCCACGGTCCCCGTTCCCGGGCGCCCCCGCGTGATCGCCTGCCCGGGGCACACCGCCGGCCACTGCGCGCTACACCTGCCCGATCGGGATGTCCTGTTGACCGGTGACGCCCTGGTGACGCTGGACCCGTACACCGGGGAGACCGGGCCCCGGATCGTCGCCGGGGCCGCCACCGCGGACAGCGACCTGGCCCTGCGGAGCCTGGACGCCCTCGCCCAGACGGGGGCCGGCACGGTCCTGACCGGCCATGGCCGGCCCTGGACCGGTGGCATCGAGGACGCCGTGGCCGAGGCCCGCCGCCACGGGCGCGCCTGACCGGGTTACCGTGGTGAGCGTGAGCCGCATTCCCCAATCCACCCTGTCCCTGCAGGCGAACTTCGCCGCCGATCTGCCGGAACTGTCCATCCCGTGGCAGGCCGAGGAGACGCCGGAGCCGCGACTGCTGGTGATCAACGAACCACTGGCCGCCGATCTCGGCCTGGACCCGGAGTGGCTTCGCTGTCAGGACGGCGTCGGCTTCCTGACCGGCAACCGCGTGCCCGAGGGTGCCGCGCCCGTGGCCCAGGCCTACGCGGGACACCAGTTCGGCTCCTATGTCCCCCGGCTGGGCGACGGCCGGGCCCTGCTGCTGGGCGAGATCACGGACCCTGCCGGCCAGCGGCGGGACATCCACCTCAAAGGCTCCGGGCGCACTCCCTTCGCCCGCGGCGGGGACGGGCGGGCCGTCGTCGGGCCCATGCTCCGGGAGTACCTCGTCAGTGAGGCCATGCACGGGCTGGGCATCCCCACCACCCGCTCGCTGGCGGTGGCCGCCACCGGCCGGACCGTCCTGCGCGAGGAGGGGGCGATGCGGGGGGCCGTGCTCACCCGGGTGGCGTCCAGCCACCTGCGCGTGGGCAGCTTCCAGTACGCCCGCAACCATGAGGACCCCGCCGTCCTGCGCCGCCTGGCGGACCAGGCCGTGGCCCTGCACCACCCGGCGGCGGCCCAGGACGAGAACCCCTCCCTTTCCCTGCTGCGCGGCGTCATCAGGGCGCAGGCCGGCCTGGTGGCCCAGTGGTTGCTGGTCGGGTTCGTGCACGGGGTGATGAACACGGACAACATGACGATCTCCGGCGAGACCATCGACTACGGCCCCTGCGCCTTCATGGACGCCTTCGACCGCAACGCCGTCTACAGCTCCATCGACACCGGCGGGCGCTACGCCTACGGGAACCAGCCGGCGGTCGCCCAATGGAACCTGGCCCGCTTCGCCGAGGCCCTGCTGCCGCTGCTGGACGAGGACGAGGACCGGGCGGTGGCCCTCGCCACGGAGGCCCTGGGAGAGTTCCCCCGCGCGTTCGGGACCGCCTTCTCCACCGGTATGCGGGCCAAGTTGGGCTTGCCGGCAGATTCCCCGGACGAGACCGTGGGCCGGCTGATCGATGACCTGCTCGCCTTGCTGCATCAGGATCACGTGGACTACACCCAGTTGTTCCGCCGCCTGGGTCAGGCCGCCCGCGGAGACCTGGGCCCGGTCCGGGACGTGTTCACTGACCGGCCCTCCCTCGACTCGTGGCTCGAGCGCTGGCAGTCCTTCAGCCCGGATCCCGAGGCGATGGACCGCGCGAACCCGGTCTACATCCCCCGCAACCACCTGGTCGAGGAGGCCCTGGAAGCCGCATCGGCCGACGATATGGCGCCTCTGCACCGCCTCCTGGAGGCCGTCAGCGATCCCTTCCGCGAGCGCCCCGGCCTCGAGCGCTACGCCGAGGCCCCGCCGGAGGACTTCGGCCGGTACCGCACCTACTGCGGGACCTGAACCGCCTCTCGCAGAACCCGTTGATCTGGCGGTCGCAAGCGCACGCCCCATCGGCTGAATCGGGGGTTTTCCGGTGCGCAATCGACCGCCAGATGTCAGCGGCTCACGGCGTCCGATCCACGGCGACCAGCCGGACGTCGACCAGCCGCCCGCCCTGCACCGCAGCGGTCATCAGGGTGCACTCGGGTTGACGCCGCCGGTCCGTGGGCGACCCCGGATTCAGCAACCGCAATCCGGGGTTCGCCGTCTCCTCGCCGGCCGTGGAGTCCCAAGGAATGTGACTGTGGCCGAAGATCAGGACATCGGCCTCCGGGAACGTGGTGGCCATCCGCTGCTCCCGGCCACGGGCCGCCCCGGTCTCGTGCGTCATGACGAACCGGACGCCGCCGATCTCCACCTGAGCCGTCTCCGGCAGTCGCCGGCGCAATTCCTCGCCGTCGTTGTTGCCCCATACGCCCACCAGGCGACGTGCCCGGGCCTGGAGCTCGTCCAGCACCTCCGGAACCTGCCAGTCTCCGGCATGGAAGACGACGTCGGCCGCCTCCACGGCCTGCCACACCTGCGCGGGCAGGGCGCGCGCCCGGCGCGGGACGTGCGTGTCGGCCAATAACAGCAGGCGGACCGGGGCGGAGCACATACCCACAGGCTAGCGGCCGATGTCCGGCCCGTCGCCGACGATCGGGCGTCGAACTCTTCCGTCGGAGTTACTCGTCCTCTGTGATGCTCTTCATCGCCTTCCAGCCGTGGGTGACGCCACCACCGGCGCGCAGGGCGGCGGCGACCATGACGGCTTCGGCGACGTCGGCCTTGGAAGCGCCGGCTTTGACGGCGCGCTGGGCGTGGTCCTCGATGCAAAAGGGGCACTGCGTGGTCACCGCAACCCCGACCGCGATCAGCTCGCGCGTGGCCAAGTCGAGGTTGCCCGTGTTTTTGCTGAACACGGCTTTGTCGAACCCAAAGAAGGCCGAGACCATCTCGGGTGCGCCTTCCTTGATGTCGGCCATGAACTTCGCTTCATCGTGGTGAGAGTGCATTATTACTCCTCTTGTTCGGTGGTTGTGCCTGTTCAAGATCTGAGGCTGGCGGGCTTCGGTCTCACTGACCCGCGTGCCTGACATGGGTTGGTTCCGACTCCTGAGCCGCATGCTCCTCGACGCTCACGCGCCCGCTGAGGGTGAGCAGCGCAAGCACAGCCGCGGCGAAGAGGATCCCCGCTCCGACGACCAGCGCGGTACTGTAGCCGTCCACGAGCGCTTGCGGCCCCGTCTCGCTGGTTCCCGCGGTGATGCTCGCGGCCACACCGGCGAGAATGGCCAGGCCGAGAGCGACGCCGATCTGCTGGGCAGAGTTCAACAGGGCGGAAGCGATGCCGGCCCGGTCAGATGCGACCCCGTAGACGGCGGCCTGGGTCAGGGCGATGACTCCCAGCCCGAATCCGAGCGCGATCAGGAGCATCGCGGGAGCCATCACCGTCCAGTAGCTGGGTTCGACGGTCATGGTTGAGAACCAGAACGCACCAACGGCGCCCAGAAGCGCGCCGACAGCGGCGACGTAGCGGGGGCCGGTCTTCAGCAACACCCTTGGTGCGATCCCGGCTCCGAGGATGATGCCGACGGCGAAAGGCAACCAGGAGAGCCCGGTGCGCAACGGGCTGAAACCCGCGAGCTGCTGCATGTAGAGGGTGATGACGTAGAAGGTGCCCATCGGCCCGATCGCTAAGGCCAGCATGGTCAGATAGGCACCCGCGCGGTTCCGGTCGTGAAACAGACTCAGTGGCACCAGGGGGTTACGGCTACTGCGCTGGGTGCGGACGAACACGATCAGTAATACAGCAGCCATGCCGACGAGCGTGTAGGCGACGGGGTCGGCGAATCCGTTCTCACCAAACCGGGTGATCGCGTAGACGAGGGCGACCATGCCGGCGGTGCCGAGGACAGCTCCGGGGAAATTGAGGCGTCCGGTGTGGCGCGCTGCCGGGACGAGAGTGCGGGTGCCCAGGAGCACGACCAGGCCAATGGGGACGTTGATGAAGAACACCCACCGCCAGTCCAGCAGGTCCGTGAGCACGCCGCCGAGGAGGAGACCGATGACGATGCCGATTCCGGACATCGCCCCGTAGAGCGAGAGCGCCTGATCGCGCAGCTTTCGCTCGGAGAACGTCGTCGCGATCAATGCCAGTGCGTTAGGAGCAGCCATCGCCGCACCGAAACCCTGCACCGCGCGAGCAGCGATGAGCGTCTCCACGTTCAAGCCAAGACCGCCGACGAGCGAGGCGATGACGAAGACCGCAATGCCGGCCTGGAGAGTGCGCTTGCGGCCCCACAGGTCACCGATCCGCCCGCCGAGCAGCAGCAACGCGCCGAAAGCGAGGATATAGGCGTTGACCACCCAGGGCAGCAGTGTCGGAGCAACGTCGAACTCTGACTGGATGCTCGGCAGGGCGATGTTCACGATCGAGTCATCGAGCACGACCATCAGCTGGGCCGTGGCGATCACGAACAGGGGTACGAGCACGGCTGGGGCGCGAGTCGGGTGCTCGGATGTGTGGGATGGCAGTGTCATGCGGTCCTACTCCTTCTGCCATACGGCTCCGCGTACTCGACCGAGAGGTCGAAAGGCCTTTATACCCCCAGGGGGTATAAAGGTTACACCCTACGCACCTCAGACCTTCGGATCAAACCCACCCGTTCCCCTCCAGCGGACGCCACACGAGAGGCGGTCATCGCGAAACTGGCGCTTCTCACAACGCCAGACACAGCCGAACGAGCGGCTGCATCGCGTGGGGGGCCGTCTAGCGCTTGGGGAGATGCTCTTATACGTTGATCTCACTGGGCCTTATAGTGCGCAACCGCGCGTCGGGCAACGGCTTGATGGGGACGCTCATGACCGAGGTATCGATTGGTTCCCGCTGGGCGAGGTTCTGGAATCGGGGGACATGGTGGAAAGCAGTCATCGCGGCTGTTGGCTATCTCGTCCTCTACGAACTGGCGGGGCTGGCCGACGGACGAGTGCTGGGCAACCTCGTCGAGGGTACGGACCCACTTGCCTCGGCGAAAAACGTCATGGTCTACCTCCTGGTGCCGCTGATCATCGGTGCGATCGTGCTGGTCAGTTTCATCATGTCGGTCGGTTGGTCCCGCCCACTGTTCGCCGCTCAACCGACACCGGGGCGGTGGTGGATGTGGATTGCGGTCGCGCTGACAGTGGCACCCATCGTTCTTCGGCTCTTCGGGATTGACTACGGCGCCTACAGCGGCGGGGTGATCGCACTGACTTTCCTCTCCGGTCTGCTGATCGGGTTCACCGAAGAGCTCCTGACCCGCGGGATAGCCGTCAAGCTGCTGCGCAGCGGCGGTCACTCCGAGCGGGTTGTGGCGGTACTCTCCTCACTGCTGTTCGCGCTGCTGCACTCGTCGAACATCTTGACCGGCCAGCCGCTGCTCACCGTGTTGCTGACCATGGTCTACGCGTTCGGGTTCGGGATGATGATGTACCTGGTGCTCCGGGCGACCGGCAGCCTGATCTGGCCGATGCTCATCCATGGACTCACCGACCCCACCACGATGCTCGCCACAGGCGGGATCGACACCGTCCACTCTGGGGCGGAAAGCCCGCTCATCCCGATTGCCGGGGCATTCAGTCTGATCTTCATCGTTGCGGCGCTGCTGAGCATCATTTTCATCCGCGACCGCGCACGTACGACGAGAGAGATCTCGTGACCACCCAACCCGATTCCTGGTCGATTCCTCGAACCCTCTGGGTGGGGCTGGCAGCGGCGGCTCTCTACGTGCTCCTCGCCGCCGTCGTGGGCAACCTGTTGGACCCGCTCGCCGGCGGTGACGAAACCCTGGACTTCGTCATCACCGAATACATCCCGGTCGCGATCCTCATCGCGGTGGGTCTGTTGTTCGCACGGAAAGCCGGCTGGCTTCGCGAAGCATGGACGGCGCCGTCACCTTTCACCGAGCGGCGACGCTGGTGGCTTCTCGCGATCCCCGCACTCCTGACCATCCAGACCGTCCTCATCCTTGCCGAGGTGCCCTGGTCCGAGCGCGCCTGGTCAGTGGTGCTGATCTACCTCATCGGATCATTGCTGATCGGTATCGGCGAGGAGCTTTACTTCCGCGGTATCTTCCGGGTAGCCGTGCGGGGCCACCACGGCGAACTGGCAACGTTGCTGATCACGTCCATAGCCTTCGGGCTCGCCCACACTGTCTCGTATATTTTCAACGGCGTGCCTATCGGAGCCACAGCCCTCAGCGTGGCTTTCCTCGCCATGAATGGGGCGCTCTTCTACGGCGCACTCCGAGCAACCGGAACACTCTGGGTTCCGATCCTCCTCCACGCTCTCGGTGACTTCGCCCGCTTCATGCAACAGGGGACTGACGCGCGGACGGAGTCGCCGAGCTTCGGCGATGATGCCGCCACTGCCGCGGTCGAATTCGCACTGATCGGCCTGTCCATGGCCCTCGTGATCAGTCTCGCGCGCAGCGACCGACGCCATCGACAGTCCCTGGAAACGTCCTTGACCTGAGAGGTTCTCGCCGAGCGCTTCACGCTGCCTCGAACGCTTCTCGGGCGATGGGAATCGCTAAGCTCGCTTTCGTGGCATGAGGAACGCCAGTGCCACCGCGAGGAGTGACACCACGGTTGCCGTGATGAAGGCGGCATGAAGGCCCTGGGCCTGGGCCTCCACCTCATAGATCCCCTGGGCACGCGCTTGGCCGCTGACGAACGACATGATCGTGACGAACACTGCGGTGCCGGCGGCGCCCGCGAGTTGCTGCAGTGTGCCGATGATGGCACTGCCATGCGGGTAGAGAGCCGAGGGAAGCGAACCAAGGGCGCTCGACATGACCGGGGTCATGACGAGCGCGACGCCGACATCGAGGGTGATTGAGGCGATGAGCAGGTAGTTGACCGAGCTGCTGGGGTGCATGAACGCGAAGAGGGTCAGCCCGCCGGTCAGCAAGAGCACGCCCGGGATCGCGAGCGGTCTCACACCGAGGCGGTCGAACATCATCCCGATGACGGGAGCCCCGAGGCCCATGAGTAGTCCGCCGGGCAGCATCAGGAGCCCCGTGGTGAGCGCGGAGTGGTGCATCACGTTCTGCATGTACAGGGGCAAGAGGATGAACGCCCCGAACATCGCACACATGGCCACGGTCAACAGTGACGCTCCGACCCAGAAGGGGCGGAATGTAAAAGCGTGCAAGTCGAGGAACGCCCGCTCTTGCCGACGCAGGGTGAGCTGTCTCCCGATGAACGCCGCCATTGCGGCGATCCCGACGACGAGGGTGATGACCGGCGAGATCGCCTGTGCACCGCTGGCCGCCTCGCCCATGCTTCCCAAGCCGTAGACGATGCCTCCGAAGGCGAATACCGCCAAGACTGCCGACATGGGATCGAACCGAGCAGCCGCGGACGGTGTCCTTGGTTTCACGAACCACGCACCGACGAGTAATACCACGACCGCCACTGGCAACACCGCCCAGAACACCGCCCGCCACCCGGAGGCTGCGATGAGCGCCCCGGAGAAGGTCGGCCCGAGCGCCGGGGCGACCGCCGTCACGATCGCGACGAGGCTCATCATCCGTCCCCGCCGCTGCGGCGCGACCGCCGTGAGGATGGTGGTCGTGAGCAGCGGCATGATGACTGCGGTTCCCGCCGCCTGCACCACTCGCGCCACCAAGAGAAGCGAGAACCACGGGGCAAGCGCCGCGGCCGCCGTACCCACACTGAACAGGGCCAGCGCGGCGATGAACACCCGACGAGCCGAGAACCGCTGGAGAATGAAACCGGTCATCGGGATGAGGATGGCCATCACGAGCATGTAAGCCGTCGTCAGCCATTGCCCCCTGGCAGCGGTGATGCCGAACTCGTCCATGATCGGGGGAAGCGCTACCCCCATCACCGTCTCCGCGAGCACCATGACGAACGCACCCGCGAGCAGAACCGCGATGAGCCCGCGCGATCCATCCGATGCCGGAGGACCGTGATCGCGATCAAGGGTTGCTTCCACTGTTGCCTCTTGTTTTGGCCTCAACCTGCCTCCTAGTGACATGCATGGCACTGAGTGTCGGGAATGACAGTGTAGGACATACTTCATCTATGATGTGACCATGTCCCCAGCACGTGAGCATGCCCAGCAGCGAAGCCACCGTGAGACCTCTCGGCAGGCGGCACGGGCCAGGATCGGCTACATCGCGGAGGCCTTGTTCCTCGAGCACGGGTACGAGGCAACCACCGTCGATCAGATCGCTCAGGAAGCGGGCATCTCACGGAGGACTTTCTTCCGATACTTCTCCACGAAGGACGAAGTACTGTTCGGCAACACCGAACTGGACCTGCAAGCACTCCTCCGTGCCGTCGATTCGCGACCCGCGGCGGATGCCCCGTGGATTTCGCTGGAAGACGCCATGGTGGGTGAGCTTGACCAGGATGATCACCTCGGCGCGGAGGGCAGAGCACGGCTTTTCGCAACGCTCGCGGCCGAATCCCCCGAGGTCCACTCCAGGTACCTTGCCCGGCTCGCCACCTTTCAGGTCGAGTTGCAGGAACTGCTCTGGGCTCGGTGGGTCGCTCTCCATGGGGCCGTGTCAGCCAAGTCCGTTCGGGTGGCATTGCGTGCGCTGGCTGGAGCGTTCTTCGCGATACTGGACGATGTCGTGCTCACCACCGACGAGGGTTTCCTGGCCGATCACCGAGGTGACATCGCGCAGGCGTTCGAACTCGCCCGACCCGGCGATATCCGATTCGGCGGCCCAAACCGCGCCCCTCGGCCAACCCCAGAGCCCAACGCATCAATCGGATCACAAGGCCTGCGCCAGGAGTCCCCGCAAAGCCCGACCGCCTGAGGAGCATGAGGACAGGGAACGGAAAGCTCTATGCCACAACGAGATTTTTCCCGAACCACAGGCTCCACTGGAAGTCGGGCCCACCAAGTCATCATCCCTAGTGCCAGCGCGTGTCAAATGTGGCACTGAGTGCCATGCATTGCTATGGTGGGCTGCGACGATGACTGCAGGAGGTTCACCCCAGATGCCGACGAAACGACCGAAGATTGCCGCCCCGATCATCGACGAGCTGAGCTTGGTCGGCCTGGCGGACACAGACCCTTCCGACATCGCCGCGAGGGGATCCTACGAAGCGTGCCGTTTCGTGGACTCGGACCTCACGGGTCGCGATCTCGCCGGCATTGCCTTCAGTGAATGCGAGTTCACCGGACTCGAGGCTCACGAAGCCCAGTTCCGAGGTGCCCGCTTCGTCGAGACCCGCCTCGACCGAGCCCATGCGGCAGTGTTCCAAGCGGCCCGCACGACGTGGCGCAGCGTCCACATCGACAACTCCCGGTTCGGCGCCGTCGAGATGTTCGATGCGGACCTGGAGTCGGTCCGCATCACCGGCAGCAAGCTCTCCTTTGTGAACCTGCGGGCGGCCAGATTGCGGGATATTGCGTTCGATCACTGCGTCATCGACGAGCTTGACCTCGTCGAGGCCCGAGCTCAACGCATAGCATTCAACAACTGCAAAGTTGCTGCGATCCAGCTAGATCACGCTCAGTTGCGTCACGTCGACCTCCGCGGTCTGGACCTCAGCAGCGTCAGTGGTGTCGATTCGATGAGCGGCGCCATCATCTCCTTCACCCAGGCCGTTGACCTCACCAGTGCGTTCGCCCAACACCTGGGCATCACCGTCGCCGACTAGCGCCCGGATTCACACGCCTTCGATCGGCCACAGCGAAAGCATGAGAGCGGGAAGCATGAGGCATGCACACACGGCGAAGGCGCATTCGGGCGACGTCATCGTCATCGGAGCCGGCATGGCAGGGCTGGGCGCGGCCCGCGAGATGTCCGATGCGGGACGCAACGTCGTCGTGCTCGAAGCCAGGAACCGGATCGGTGGACGGTTATGGACTGATCACAGCTGCATGGGGATACCGGTGGAGAGAGGTGCCGAACTGGTCCACGGATCCGAAGCTTCCACATGGCAGTTGATCACTGGCGGGGGCTTACCGACGCACCGGCTCGCCACGCATATGGTCCGCCATGGACCACGGCACACATGGCTGCGGATCGAAGATCCGGAGATTCGGAGTTTCCCCCATAGCCGCCCCCTCCTGCCCGATCCCCTCCCCCGGCCGTTGACACAGGAGACAGCTCTGGCATACCTGATGCGGCTGGGCGTTGAACCGGGCAACATTCCTCTCGCCCTGCGCCTGGTGGAGACCGACACCGAACAACTGCACGCGTTGGCGGCCTCTGAGATTGCTGAGTTGTTGAACGTCACCTTCGATGGTCGCGAAAGTGATGGGTCTTCAGTCGTCGAGGAAGCTGCGGACTTCAGAGTTCCCGGTGGATACGACCGGGTTGCAACTGCTGTGGCGGCAGGGCTCGACATTCGCACCGGTGCGGTCGTTCGCGCCGTTCGTTGCCGTTCCGGTGGCGTGGAGGTCGTGACCTCCGAGCGGGTCTTTTTCGCACAGGCGGTCGTCGTCGCCGTTCCGGCCGGGGTGTTGCAGACCGGGATGATCGAGTTCAGCCCATCGCTGCCGTCGGGCCAGCGGGACGATATCCAATCCGTGGAATACCTGCCGGTCTACAAGGGCCTCTTCGAGTTTTCACGACCGGTTCTCCCTGTCGGGTGGGACGTCGCCGAGGATCCCTCGTTAGCCGTTCCCTGCTTCTGGAATGCATCCGCCGGTACCTCTGGATACCGTGGTGAAGTGGTTGTCGCCTGGGCGACAGGCGACCACGCGCGTCACCTGCTCGCGCTGGACCGTCAGCACCAGCAAGCCACAGCACTAGAGGCTCTCGGCTCCATGCTCGGCGAGACCGTGCTCAGCCCGATCGCCATGGAAACCCACAATTGGGCCGCCGATCCCTTTGCCCGCGGCGCTTACCCCGGTCCGTTGCCACTTCCGGAAGGGATCGACGATCCGCTCGAGGGCCGCGTGTTCTGGGCGGGATTGGTGACGGAGACCATCCACGAGTCCTACGACAGTGGTCGGCGGGCCGGACAACAAGCGTTGACATCACTGCACTGAGAATCGGCAACATTCCTCTCGCCCTTCGTGCCACCTGCATGGAGATGAGGGGTCGACACTCGACAGATGGTCACCAGGCGACCTGACCCGCATGCCGAAGATCTCCTCCTGCCGATTTGACCTTTACATCAGTGTGAATGTTGAACGATGGTCTTGCTCCTCCCCGGAGCGCCCACTGTCGCGCTGTCCGAGAGGTCCACCTGCATGTCCACCATCACCGAGGCCATCCGTTCACGTCGCTCGCCGCGCACTTTCCTGCCTGACCCCGTGCCGGGCGAGGTGATCCGCGAGGTCCTGGAGGACGCTCGCTGGGCGCCCTCACACAGCAACACGCAGCCGTGGACCACGCACGTCGTCTCGGGAGCAGCGCGGGACGCGTTGAGTTCGGCATTGCTGGAGGCACACGATGCCGGCAGGCGGTCTCCCGATTTCACCGATACCTATGGCGACGGCGTGCATCTGCAGCGCTCACAACACCTCGCCGCCGCAACGTATGGGGTCCGGGGCATCGCACGGGACGATCACGAAGGTCGCAACGAAGTCGTGCGTGACAACCTGCGCTTCTACGGCGCCCCGCACGTAGCGATGCTGTTCGTACCGCAGCTGGGCGATGGAGTGCGGGCGGCCAGCGATGTGGGTATGTACGCGCAGAACTTCCTGCTGTCACTGCACGGACACGGATACCAGGGAATCCCCCAGGCGGTCCATGGCATGTACGCCGACGCCGTTCGCAGGACGCTCGGGGTGCCTCGCGAGCAGAAGCTGCTCTTTGGCATCGCGTTCGGAACGGCTGACCGGGATTCTCCGTTGCGCAGCCTCGACATCGGGCGCGTCCCGCTGGAACACAGTGTGGTGCTGCATGACTCGGGCACTCTCGACGGTGGCGGCCTTCAGGACGCCGTGGACGCCAGGACGGCGCGGTCCATGGCTTCGATGTAGCGGGTCAGAGCGTCCCGGTTCTGCTCCAGGAACGAGATACGCTCCGCCATCTTGTCCCGTTGCTCGACGAGCATCTCCCGCAGCTTTGGATCGGGGTCCGCCACCACGGTGGCCTCGGTGTTGTTCAAGCAGGGGAGCATGTCGCCGATGATCCGAGTCGGGATCCCCGAGTCGAGCAGTCCGCGGATCTTGCGAACCCGGTGGACAAGGTAGTCCTCGTACTCCCGGTAGCCGTTCTCGAGGCGTCGCGGCGTGATGAGGCCTTGCTCCTCGTAGAACCTCAGCATGCGCGTGGGCACCCCGGTCCTCTTCGCCAGCTCACCGATCTTCATGGACACTCCTTCAGAACTGCCGCTCGGCCACCGCCGGGCGGGTGGAGGAATCGATCAGCTCGCGGAGGCGGGCCGCGGGGACCGGGGCGCCGGTGTCCGCGGAGAAGTTCGAGAAGAACGACTCCGGATCGGCGGCGTAGATCAACGTATATGCGCCCGACTCCGGCTCGGCCCGCCAGGAGTCCGCCAGCGAACCGGCATCGATCGGATCGAACCCGAGGCTGCCGACGACCTCCGAGACGAGCACCTTGGCTTCGTCGGAGTCGCCGAAGACGGCCATACCCGAACGGTCCCGCGCCCCTGCCGGGCGAGCGAGCGAGGGGATGTGGTGAGCGACGATGTTGTTGAACGCCTTCACGATCTCCGCGCCAGGGAGAAGCGTCGCCTCGTACTCGGCCGTCGCGAGATCCAGCGAGTCGAGCACGGTGATCCGACCGTCGCGGCCGGGGTAGTAGTTGCCCGTCGAGAGCACGGTGCGGCCGGTCAGCGCCTCGGCGGGAAGGGACCCATAGGCCGACAACGGAATTGCGAGGATAGTGAGGTCGCCGTACCGGGCAGCCTCCTCCACGGTCCCGGCCTGCGCTCCCGAGCCGAGATCGGTCACGAGTGCCGTGAGCGTCTCCGGTCCACGGGAGTTCGCGATCATGATGTCGTGACCGGCCGCGATGGCCAGCCGGGCGAGCCCTGCTCCGATCGAGCCACTGCCGATGATGCCCATGCGAGTCATGCGATTCTCCTTGGTCCGCGTCGACGCCTGCCGCCTCCGTAGGGTCCAGTCTGCAACGTTCACACCACTGTCAATGTCAAGGTCGGCCCCAGGTCATCTTTCGACCCCCAGTTAAGGGGAAAGGGCCGGCGTCGGGAACAATGAACGCAACGGGACCGTTGCGCCAGTCACCGCCCTGGCGCACCGCACCCCGCCCCCGTACCCGCTGGAAGGATCTTCGTGGCAGAACACCAGTTCGGCTTCCGTACCCGCGCGCTGCATGCCGGCGCCGTCCCTGATGCCGTGCACGGCTCCCGCGCCGTGCCGATCCACCAGACCACCTCCTACGTCTTCGAGTCCGCCCAGGACGCCGCGAACCTCTTCGCCCTGCAGAAGTACGGCAACATCTACTCCCGCATCGGCAACCCCACGGTCGCCGCCTTCGAGGAGCGGATGGCGGCGCTGGAGGGGGGCATCGGTGCGGTGGCGACGGCGTCCGGCATGTCCGCGGAGTTCGTCACCTTCGCCGCCCTGGCCGGCGTGGGAGACCACATCGTGGCCTCGTCGAAGCTCTACGGCGGCACCATCACCCAGTTGGACGTCTCGCTGCGCCGCTTCGGTGTGGAGACCACCTTCGTGGACTCGATGGAGGCGGCGGATTTCGAGGCCGCCATCAAGCCGAACACGAAGGCCGTCTACACGGAGATCGTGGCCAATCCCTCCGGGGACATCGTGGACCTGCCCGGCCTGGCCCGCGTGGCCCACGCCGCCGGGGTGCCGCTGATCGTGGACGCCACCCTGACCCCGCCGTACCTGATCCGTCCCTTCGAGCACGGCGCGGACATCGTCATCCACTCCGCCACCAAGTTCCTCGGCGGCCACGGCACCACCCTGGGCGGCGTCGTCGTCGAATCCGGGCTGTTCCCGTGGGACAACGGCAAGTTCCCGGCCATGACCGAGCCCGTCCCCTCGTACGGCGGCGTCTCCTGGTGGGGCAACTTCGGCGAGTACGGCTTCCTGACCAAGCTGCGCTCCGAACAGTTGCGCGATTTCGGCCCCGCGCTGCCGCCGGCCTCCGCCCAGCAGCTGATGATCGGGCTGGAGACCCTCGCCCAGCGCATGGACGCCCACCTGGCCAACGCCCAGCGGGTCGCCGAGTGGCTCGAGGCGGACGACCGGATCTCCTGGGTGAACTTCGCCGGCCTGCCCTCGCACCCGCATCACGAGCGCGGCCAGGAGTTGCTACCCCTGGGTGTGGGCTCCGTGTTCAGCTTCGGGGTCAAGGGCGGGCGCGACGCCGGCGCCTCCTTCATCTCGCACCTCCAGTTGGCCAGTCACCTGGCCAACATCGGCGACGCCAAGACCCTCGTCCTGCACCCCGCCTCCACCACGCACCAGCAGCTGAGCGCCGAGCAGCTCGTCTCCGCCGGTGTCCCGGAGGATCTGATCCGTCTGTCCGTGGGTATCGAGGACGTGGAGGACATCCTCTGGGATCTGGACCAGGCCCTCGAGGCCGCCATGAACGGGCCAGCTGACGGCGAAACTGAGACGGAGCCCTCCGAGCCGGCCGCCACGGCCGTGCCTCTCGACCCCTCCGGCAACGCCCCGATGGCCGACTCGACCGAAACCGTGAAGGAGACCGACAGATGAGCACCGCACTGCCTGACCGCAACTGGACCGGCCCGTCCGCCCCCGAGCGGCTGCGCCTGCTGCGCGAGGCGAAGTCCATCGCCATCGTCGGCGCCTCGGACAAGCCGGCCCGCGCGTCCTACTTCGTGGCAACCTACCTGAACAGCTCGACGACCTTCGATCTGTACTTCATCAACCCCATCCTCGCCGAGAAGGGCACCGAGATCCTCGGCCACCGGGTCTACGCCTCGCTGGCCGACCTGCCCGTGGTGCCGGACCTGGTGGAGGTCTTCCGCAAGGCCGAGGACACCCCCGGCATCGTGGAGGAGTCCCGCGCGATCGGCGCGAAGACCGTCTGGCTGCAGCTGGGCATCTGGAACGAGGATGCCGCCCACGCAGCAGAATCGGCCGGGATGAACATGGTCATGGACCGCTGCGTGAAGATCGAGCACGCCCGCTTCCACGGCGGCCTGAACCTGGCCGGCTTCAACACGGGGGTCATCTCCTCGAGGCGCCAGCAACTGGACCGCTAGGGCGGTGCGGGTCCTCAACAGACGTTGGCCTATGACGGGGTTGACTGCGGACCTCCATCGACTGGGCCACCGTTTTCTTCGAGGGGCAGGGATGCCCGCCGGACCGGCTCAGGGCCGTGGTGGCTGGCTGGGCCCGCCCATACCGCCATCGCCGGACTGGCCGCCGGAACCACCGGTGAACCGGCGCGCGGCATCCATCACTCGGTCGATGCCGGACGCCCGGCCCGCACCGGGACTCTTTCCACCGCCACGCCGATGGAGCGCGCTCGTGGCCTGATGGATCATCTTCCGGCCCTGCGGGCTGTTCGCGAATGATTGGGCCTTGCTAGCCAGGTCCTTGAACTTCATCATCTCTTCTCCGTGGCATGGTCTGCTGCACCCCATCCTTGTACGAGTGAGACCCCGGGCTACCGGCTGCGGAGGGGAATCGCATCTGCCGGACCCGGGGTCCCTGTCATCACTCGCACCTTCATCACTCGCACCATGATGAGGTGCTTTCAGCATAGGAAACGAACTTGTGTTCGCACCCCACGCAGCCTGTGAGAAGCCTGGGACCTACCCCGGAGCGCTGCCGCCGTGGGTATCTAACCGACGCGGCGCCGGTAGACCAGCACGCTGAAGGCGTATCCGAGTCCCAAGATGCCCAGACACCAGGCCAGGGCGATCCAGATCTCCACCCCCACGGGTTGACCGCTGAACAGGTGGCGGACCGTGTTGACGATGGACGTCACGGGCTGGTGCTCGGCAAAGGCCCGCACCGGCCCGGGCATGGACTCCGTCGGCACGAAGGCCGAGCTGACGAAGGGCAGCAGGATGAGCGGATAGGAGAACGCACTCGCCCCGTCCACGGTCCGGGCACTCAGGCCCGCGATGACGGCCACCCAGGTCAGGGCCAGCGTCAGCAGCACCAGGATCCCGGCGACGGCAAGCCACTCGAGCACCCCTGCCTCCGATCGGAAACCCATGAGCAGGGCCACGCCCACCACGATCGTCAGGGACAGGATCGTGGCCACCACCGAGGTGAGGACGTGCGCCCACAGCACCGCGGACCGCGCGATCGGCATCGACTGAAAGCGTTCGACAATGCCACCCTGCAGGTCCAGGAAGAGCCGGTACGCCGTGTAGGAGATTCCCATGGCGATGGTGATGGTCAGAATCCCCGGTAGCAGGTAGTCCACGTAGGACTCGACCCCGGTGCTGATGGCCCCTCCGAAGACATAGACGAACAGCAGCATCATGGCGATCGGCATGACCGCCGTGGTGATGATGGTGTCCGGGCTGCGGGCGATGTGGCGCAGGGACCGGCCCAGGAGGACTCCGGTATCAGAGACAAAGTGTCCGCTCATGACAGGTCACCGGCATTCTCACTCGAACGGGGGCGGCGGTCGCCGGGTTTCTCGGCGGCGCCCGGGGCCGGACTGCCGATCAGGGCCAGGAAGATCTGCTCCAGGGTGGGTTGCTTCTCCACGTACTCGACCGTCGCTGGCGGAAGGAGCCGCTTGAGCTCGGCCAGGGTCCCGTTGGCGATGATGCGCCCGTGATGGAGGACGGCGATGCGGTCGGCGAGCTGCTCGGCCTCATCGAGGTACTGGGTGGTGAGCAAGACCGTGGTGCCGTGCTCCGTGAGTTCCCGGATGGCCCGCCACACCTCGAGTCGCGCCTCCGGGTCCAGACCCGTGGTGGGTTCGTCCAGGAAGAGCACCGGTGGGTTCCCGATCAGGCTCATGGCGATGTCGAGCCGCCGGCGCATGCCTCCGGAATACTCTCCGGCCCGTCGCCCTCCGGCGTCGGTCAACGAGAAGCGTTTCAGCAGGTCATCGGCCCGTGCTCCGGGGTGGGACACGTGCCGCAGCCGGGCCACGAGGATCAGGTTCTCGCGGCCGGTGAGCATCTCGTCCACAGCGGAGAACTGACCGGTCAGACTGATCGACTCGCGCACCCGACCCGGCTGCCGACCGACCTCGAAACCGTTGACGGTGGCGGTCCCGACCGTGGGGTGCATCAGCGTGGAGAGGATCCGGATGGCTGTGGTCTTTCCCGCGCCATTAGACCCCAGGAGGGCGAAGACACTCCCCCGCTCCACGTCGAAGTCGACGCCGCGCAGCACCTGATTCTTCCCGTAGGACTTCTCCAGGTCCCGTACGTGGATCGCGGGTGCCGGAACCGACCGGCGGACCGCCGTCGCACCGGTCATGACGCACCCGCCGCACGATCGATGGCCTCGGTGAGGCGCGACCGCTCCTTGCTGATCCACTGGTCCTCGGCGTAATTGGTCAGGAAGTCCTCGGCGAAGGCCACGGGGTCCTCCCCCACGATCTCCCGGAGCGCCGTCCCCTCGGCGGCGGCCTGTTCGAGGAGTTCCACGAGGTCCTCGAGCATCGTCACAAAGGTCCCGCCCTGGGTGATCGCCCCATACGTGGTCAGGTACCGCTCAAGCGCCTGCTGCGCCTCGCGGTATCCGCGCGGCAGGGCCTTGGCTCGCGCTTTGTATTGCTTCCACCGGCGCTTGTCACCGGCATGGCCGACGAACTTCTCTACCCATCCAGTCATCGTGAACCTCCGTTGCGGAGCTGATCGAGATGTTCCGAGAGGAAGCTCCAAGTCCTCCAGAACTCCTTGAGGTAGTCCTGCCCGAGGGCATTGAGGGAGTACACCTTGCGCGGCGGGCCCTTTTCCGACGGGCGCCGCTCCACATCGACGAGGCCGCGCTTCTCGATCCGGATGAGCAGGGCATAGACGGTGCCCTCAGCGATGTCAGTGAAGCCGTTCGCCCGCAACCGAGCCGTGATCTCGTAGCCATAGGCCGGCTGTCCGGACAGGATCTGCAGCACGATGCCCTCCAGCGTTCCCTTCAGCATCTCCGTCATCTGGCTGCTCAACAGAGCCTCCTGGGCCTCGGTATGTAGTGTTGCTATCTACCGGTAAATAGTAACACTAAGTACAGAAGGCGCAAGACCCCGCACATGACGAGACCCCGGGCTACCGGACGCCGTGAGGCGAACCGGACCCGGGGTCCCTGTCATCACTCGCACCTTGATGAGGCTCTTCCAGAGTAGGCATCCCAGATGGGGAGGAACCCCACGGCGCCTGTGCGTTCGCTGGTCACGGGACCGGCCCCGAGGGGCCGGCGGACATGGCAGGGCCCCGGGTTGTCCGGCGGCGTGAGGGGAACGCCATCTGCCGGGCCCGGGGCCCTCTGTCATCACTCGCACCTTGATGAGGTGGTTCCACCATAGGAACCTGACGTGAGAATCGTCCGGGCATCAGCTGGGAGGTTGCTGTCAATGCCGGCTCGGCCTAGGAGCCGACGGACCCCAACTGGTCCACGTCGGTGCGGCGGTTGGCCAGCACGGGCAGGAACGAGCGCACCTCATCGATGCGCTCACGGGTGACGTCGGCGGTCTCGACCGCCTCGCCCTCCTCACCGAGGAAGGCCACGGGTACGGCCAGCGGGTCGATGATGGCCGAGTGGCCCACGGTGTTGTCACTGCGCGTGCCCGCGGCCACGATCCACACGGTGTTCTCCACCGCGCGCGCCTTGAGCAGCAGCTGCCAGTGCTCGATCTTGTAGTCGCCCTTGAACCAGGCGGCCGGAACCAGCACGACGTCCGCCCCCGCCACGGCCAGCGACCGCGCCACCTCCGGGAAGCGCAGGTCGTAGCACGTCATGATGCCGAACCTCAGGCCGCCCAGTTCCACCATCAGGGTGCCCCGGTCTCCGGCGGTGATGCGGTCCGATTCCTTGTACTTGAAGGCGTCGTAGAGGTGCAGCTTGCGGTAGGTCCCCAGGATCTTGCCCGTGGCGTCCACGGCCACCACCGTGTTGTAGGGACGCTCGGTGCCCGAAGGCTCGTACCCGCCGGCCACCACCGCGACAGACAGGTCCGCGGCGATCCGGGTGACCTCGGAGACGAAAGCGGACCAGCCGGCGTCGACGGCCTCGGCCAGCGGACCGTCCACGTGCCGCACGGTGAACATGGACTCCTCGGGGAACAGCACCAGTTCGGCGCCGTCGTCCTTCGCTGATTCCGCCAGGCGCCGCAGCGTCGCCACGTTCTCGGCGACCACACCCGTGGGGCGGAATTGTCCGACGCTGATCCTCATGTGACCGTCCTCCTCGCATGGTGTGAAACAGTCCGCCCAGCCTAACCTGAGGCCATGTCCGCCGCCCCTGACCACGGTCCCGGACGCCGGGTCTCCACCGACGTCCTGGTGGTCGGCGCAGGACCGACGGGGCTGATGGCCGGCGCCTGGTGTGCGAAGCTGGGCCTCCAGTCCCTTGTGGTGGACGGCAAGACCGGCCCCACCCGGGAGTCCCGCGCGCTGGCCGTGCAGGCCCGCTCCCTCGAGGTCTACCGTCAGCTCGGCCTGGCGCAGTCCGTGCTGGACGGCGCAACCCCGGCGGCCTCCGTCAGCCCGGGCTTCCGCCACCGAACACTGGGCACCTTGCGGCTGGACCGGTTGGGCCAGCGGCTGACGCCCTTTCCGGGGATCACCATCTTCGAGCAGAGCGCGAACGAGGAATTGCTGGCCGGCCACCTCCGGGATCGGCATCGGCCGGTCGCCTGGGGCACCTCGTTCCGGTCCTTCATCACCGACCCCCGGGCGGCAGGACCCGGCGCAACCGTCACCGTCGGACTGGACTCTCCCGAGGGGCCTGTCCGGGTCCAGGCGCGGTTCGTGGTGGGCGCCGACGGCGCCTCGTCAGCGGTCCGGCGCGCCCTGGGCATCGCCTTCGAGGGAGCCACCAACCGGTTCGAGTTCTACGTGCTGGACGCCCACGGAGTCACCGGCACCGAGTCCGGCATCACCCTGCGCGCCTCCCGCGAGCACTTCATGCTGGCCTTCCCCCTGGGCGACGACGGCCGGGGCGGCCGGCGCGCACGCCTCCTGGGGATCCTGCGCGCCGAGGACTCGACCCCGGCGGACCCCGGTCAGGATGCCCGTCCGGACGACGACCCGGCAAACGGCCCCGATGACGGTCCTCTGGGCGGATCCCCCGCCGCCGATGCCCGCGATGAGGCGCGCGCGCGCGAGTCGCTGGCCGCGGAATTCGGCGTCCGGTACACCGGCACCGACTGGTCCAGCACCTACCGGGTGCATCACCGCGTGGCAGCCACCTTCCGGGCCGGCAGGGTGTTCCTGGCGGGGGATGCCGCCCACATCCACTCCCCCGTGGGGGCGCAGGGGATGAACACGGGACTGCAGGACGCGCAGAACCTCGTCTGCACCATCGCCGACGTCCTCGCCGGCCGGGAACCGGAGGACGTTCTCGGCCGCTATGAGGCCGAGCGCCGCCCGGTGGCCCTGAACCTGGTCCGGACCACCGACGTGGTGTTCGGCGCCGTCACCTCCCTGTCACCCCTGGCACGCCTGGCACGGACGCGGGTGTTCCCCGTCGTCGCACCGGTCCTCCTGCGAGTGGTACCGCGGCTTCCCCTGGGCGGGCGGATGTTCGGCTATCTCGCCCAGATCCGGATCCACTACCGGATGCCCGGGGCGGAGCCGGACGGCACCGGTCAACGGCGGCGGCACCGCGGCACGGTCCTGGGCCGCCGCCTTCCCTGGGTTCCCGACGCCGGCCAGACCGGTCCCGTGCCCGGCGGAGACGGGCACGGGGACAACCATGAGGCGCTCACCATGGCCGAGTGGCAGGTGCATGCCTACGGTCCGGCCGCCGTTCCGTTGGCGCGGGGCCTGGCCGACCGCCACCGGGACCGGGCCGCGGGGCGGGACGGGACGGCGTCGGGCCTGCCGGTGTACGGGTTCCGGGCGGCCCCGGAGGCCGGGCTGCCGGACGGAACGGCACTGCTGGTCCGCCCGGACGGCTTCGTGGCGGAGCTGGTCAATCCTCGATGAGGTCGCGGACCTGGACCACCTGGTCGCGGCCCGGACCGACGCCGATCGCGGACATGCGCGTGCCGGACATCTTCTCGAGGGCCAGCACGTAGTCGCGGGCGTTGGCCGGCAGGTCCTCCATGGCCCGGGCACCGGAGATGTCCTCGGTCCAGCCCTCGAAGTACTCGAAGATCGGCTGGGCGTGGTGGAACGCGGTCTGCGTCATGGGCATCTCGTCATGCCGCACGCCGTCCACGTCATAGGCCACGCACACCGGGATCTGCTCGATACCGGTGAGGACGTCCAGCTTGGTGAGGAAGTAGTCGGTGAAACCGTTGATACGGGTGGCGTAGCGGGCCATGACCGCGTCGTACCAGCCGGTGCGGCGCGGGCGGCCGGTGTTCACGCCGAACTCGCCGCCCACGGTGCGCAGGCGCGTGCCCAGGCCGTCCTCGTCGAAGAGTTCGGTGGGGAACGGGCCGGCGCCCACCCGGGTGGTATAGGCCTTGACGATGCCGATCGTGCGGGTGAAGCGGGTCGGGCCGATCCCGGCGCCCACCGAGGCGCCGCCGGCCGTCGGGTTGGAGGACGTCACGAACGGATAGGTGCCGTGGTCCACATCCAGGTAGGTGGCCTGGCCACCCTCCATCAGGACGACCTTGCCGTCGTCGAGGGCGTCGTTGAGGAGGATGGTGGAGTCCACGACCATGGGCCGCAGCCGCTCGGCGTAGGACAGGAAGTACTCGGCGATCTCGTCCACGGTGATCGCCCGGCGGTTGTACAGCTTGACCAGCAACTCGTTCTTCTGGCGCAGGGCGCCCTCGATCTTCTGGCGCAGGATCGACTCGTCGAACACGTCCTGGACGCGCACGCCCAGGCGGCCAACCTTGTCCATGTAGGCGGGGCCGATGCCGCGGCCCGTGGTGCCGATCGCGCGCTTGCCGAGGAAGCGCTCGGTGACCTTGTCCATGGTCTGGTGATACGGGGCCACCAGGTGCGCGTTGGCCGAGATCTTCAGGTGGTCGCAGCGCTGACCGCGGGCCTCGAGCCCATCGATCTCCTCGAACAGGGCCTCGAGGTTGACCACCACGCCGTTGCCGATCACCGGGACGGCGTTCGGAGACAGGATGCCGGCCGGCAGCAGCTTGAGTTCGAACTTCTCACCGCCGACGACGACGGTGTGTCCGGCATTGTTGCCGCCGTTGGGCTTGACCACGTAGTCCACGCGGCCGCCCAGCAGATCGGTGGCCTTACCCTTGCCCTCGTCGCCCCACTGGGCGCCGACGATCGCGATTGCTGGCATGAATGCATCTCTCCTGAGCAGGCCGCGGCAACCGTACTTGCGGCGGTCCCGTCCGGCCCTCGACATGGAAAACGCCCCCGGTGACCGCTCCCACGGTTCTCTGCCGTGCGGTGCATCACACGAGGGCCTTACAACCGGAGTTTACCAGTCAGTGCCCATGGGGACTTCTCCCCATCGCCCCGCCTCCGCCATCCGCCTAGGCTGTCGGCGGAGCCACCAAGGTTCCCAGGACTCTGGAGCGGGGAGGTCTCATGACGAACTGGCACGTTGACGAGGAGCCGGCGCGGTCCACCGTGCGCACGGCCACGTCGGAGATCGATGAGATCGCCGAGTTTGCCCCCACCATGGCCACCCGCTTCGAAACCGCAGCCACGGCGTGCGACCATCTGGAGATCGGCTCCGCGATCGACGACCTGCTGCAACAGGTGGCCGATCCCCTCCTCCAGGCCGTGGCCGGCTCAGGGAGCAACATCTGCTCCTCGACGTCCGAGCTCATCAACGCGATCGTGAACGCCGATCTGACCATGGCCGCGGACGCCGAGGCGGACATCTACACCATCCCCGAGGCCCCCGCCGCAGGCCCCCAGGCGGAGGGATAGCCATGGCCGTCGACACCAGCCAACTGCCCACCCGATTGCCCTCTTCCGGGACGATCGATCCCGCGGCGAGGAGCGTCCGCTCCCTGGGGACCACGGTCAGCGGTCACTACGCGGATGCGGCCGAGATCTGGACCCAGCTCAGCGACGGGCGCTTGATCACACCCCACAGCGACCGGGTGTACACGGCGTTCGTGGACGTGATGAAGCCGTACGCGGATGCCTATGAGACGCTCACGGACGAGGCCGCCACGGCCCTGGAGGACTTCTCCGAGGACATCGAGGGGCTTCGGAACCGCTACACGGACGCCAAAGCCGACGCCGCCACGCACAACTCGATGCCGGAGGCCGACCGCCCGGACGACTACGCCGATGCCGGCGCCGGCATCCAGACCCGCGTGAATGCCGTGGCCGAGGACTATGACACCGCGGTCCAGACCTGCGCCAACGCCCTCAAGGGCCTCAACCCCACCTCCGGTGTGACCGTCAACGCCAACCTCTCCGACGCCATGCTGGCCATCGGCGCCTCCCAGAACACCGCGGCGTCCGGCGGCGCCGGCGCACTGAGCCTGCGCACCCGGGACGGCAAGCTCTACTTCCAGTTCGACGCCCAGCACTACCAGACCCTGACGGGCAAGCCCGGGAACTGGCAGACCTCCCGGCTCTCCTCGGCCACCCTGGGACAGCTCGGTGTCCCCCAGAGCTACCTCAACCGGCTCAACGACGCCGCCACGGGCGGGAACCGCTTGAGCAACAACACCTCCGGTGCCATGCTGCGCGACCTCGACCCGAAGACCCCGCTCGGTGCCTTGGTGGCCCGCTATCCCTTCCTGACGAACACCAAGCTGACCGTCGACGGCGGCCGGGGCACCTTCCGCGTGCAGCTCACCACCGGGAACGGGCGGCCTCCCAGCGGGACTCCGACCTCGGTCACCGCCCTGACGAGCCGCCTGCGCACTGTCGAGAGGATCGCCGGGAACCCCGCGCTCGGGAGGGTCCTGCTGGTCGGCGGCGCGGCCCTGACGTTCACCGGCGAGTACGGCAGCTCCTACAACGAGTCCCTGATGCGCAATCCGGACGCCAGCGAGGCCGAACACCAGCGGACGGCCGCCGTGGATGCGGGGGTCGTGGCGGGTGCCGAGACGGCTGGCGCCCTCGTCGGGGCCCGCGTGGGGCAGGTTGCCGGGGCCGCCGTGGGGCAGGCCCTCATCCCCATCCCCGGCGTGGGTGCCGCGATCGGCGGCGTGGCCGGAAACTTCATCGGTGGCTTCGTCGGCGGGAAGGTGGGCAACAGCGTGGGTCAGGCCATCAACGAGTTCCGGCACACGGACGGCAATGTGCTGGAGAAGGGTGCCGCCGCCGGCAAGGCGTTCCTGTCCTCCCTCAACCCCTTCGACTGAGTTCGGTCCCGTGGTCCCACAGCGGATACGGTGGACGGAACCGAACCGAGGAGCCGGATGACCCCCTTGCAGGAACACCTGTTCTTCCTCGCCATCACGGTGATCCCCGGATTAGCCGGCCTCATCCCGGGTTGGCTGGCGTGGACCGGCAGATACCGCAACTGGGCCCGGCAGCCGAAGTCCACCTGGTCCACCACGCGGTACAACATGTTCCCCCTGCACATCGGGTGGATCGGGATCACCTGGATCATGCTGTGGGTCAGCCTCTGGATCGACTACTTCCGACCGGGCTGGACCAGCAGCGTACCCGGCTTCTCGCTGCTCTTCCCGTTCCTCGTCATCACGGTCGTGCTGAACTTCTGGTGGCCTCGCTTCCTCACCCCGGCCTGGCATCGAGACTGGGTGGACCGAGGCGGCCAGTACGACACCCCGTTGCGCGTCCCCGACGGCCGTTGACCACGGATCTGCCCTCGAATCTCGAATCGGAAAGAGCACCCATGACCCCCTCCGCACCGACGCCGACCCTCGGCTACCTCGGCATCCTGCAGTTCCGCCCGGCGCCGCACTGGGTCCCGGAATCGGTGCGCCCGGAGATCGAGCTGATCGCCACCCTGCCGGTGGACGAGGACACGTTTCGTCCCTCGATCGTGGTCACGGTCAACCCCTTCGAGGGCAGCGTCCGTGAGTTCAGCGTCAAGGCACTGACGGGGCTGACCTCCACCCTCCGGGACTGCCGGATCGTCGACGTCGGCGGCTGGGAGCGCCGTCCCGAGGACCGGCCGCAGGATCACCTGGGCATCGAGACGGACACCTCCCTGCAGTCCCGCCGCATCGAGTACCTCCACCGCGCGGACAACGGACGGCTGGTCTCCGGCGTGGACCACCTGGTGCTGATGGACGGCTGGGCGGTCCAGATATCGACCACCTGCGCGGTCCAGGACCGGCTCTTCCTCACCGCGGACCTCGAGACGATGGCCCGCAGCGTGGAGCCCGCGCCGGCCGGTATGGCCCCGCCCTCGGCACCGGTCACGGCTGAACCCGGGTATGACGCCACCGCCTCGGCCGCCTTCGACCTCCCCGTCGAGGACCTCACGCCGTGGCAACGCCCTGACGGCATGGACCGTGGAGGCGACTGGCTGACCCCGGCGGCGGTCGAGCGGCTCCAGGAACTCGGGGCCGCCGGCCACGGACGCCTCGGGAGGCTGGAACGCGACCGTTCGGTGGCGGAACTCGAGGACACTGGGCTGGTGGAGGACGGCCGCCTGACCGAGGTCGGAGACCTCCTCTCCGCCACCTTGCTGGAGTCGGCGTTCCGCCTACGCCTGACGGGTACCGCCGGGAGCGGCGACCACCTCGTCCAGGTGTTCGGCCTCTCCGATGTGGCCCTCATGGTCTCGCAGCCGGGCTTCGGCGAACGGGTCCTCGGCGGGCCCTGGGAGGCCCCCGGACCCGAGCACCTGCACGTGGGCATGGTCCCACTCTCCGAACTCTCCGCTCGGCTGCTCGCGTGGGCGGGACCCTCCCCCGCCTGGAACCTCCTGCCGACCCCGGCTCTGATCGAACCCGCGGCCTACGACGCGCGGCTGGCGGGGCCGACGTCACCGCCCGCCGGAGCGGACCCCGCCCTGACGGCCCTGTGGGACCAGCCGTGGTGGGTGTGGCGGATCGAGGCTGACGCGGACGGCGCCGACGGCTTCCCCGAGACGACGGTGCTCACCACCCCTCAGCGCGGCACGTACCGGGTGGGCCTGGTCCCCGATCCGGTCACGGGGCAGGACCGGGTACTGCTCTGGCCGGTCGAGAGCTCGTTCTTGCTGGCCTTGGTGGAAGACCTCATCCAGGCCGCCCACTTCGGTCGAGCGCCCCAGCTGAGCTGACGGCTCGGTGGGGCCGAGCACTCAAGGCGCCTTCTCCGCGTAGTCACGCAGCGACTCGAGCTGTCCGGCATCCGCGTCGGCGAGCGCGGCGGCCAGGCCGAGCGCCTCCTCGCGCAACTCCTCCGCGGCGCGCTCGGCGATGCGCAGATGCACCCGGGAGAAGCCGGCGTCGGGCAGCAGGAGGTAACCGTATTCCACGCGCACGTCCGCATCGTCGGCACCGGAGACCATGGTCAGCCCGTGCCCGGGTTCATAGGTGGCCAGCGTGTACTGGCGCCGGTGGCCGCCGGTCGCATAGGAGAGCTCCTGGCCTGGGCCCGTCGGCCCGTTGACGTGCATCTGATCGACCTCGGGGAGCCACGCCGGCGCGGCGGCCCAATCCGTGAGCAGTTCCCACACCCTCGGGGCAGGCAGGTGGACCACGATGTCGTCTTCGAGGGCCGCGATGGTCAACATGGTCCGATCCTCACCCCTGCACGCCCCCGGTGTTAAGGGTGAAACGCCGCCGGGTTCCGCCACACCCCTGTCACGCCTGTCTATGGTGGTGCACGTCACCTTCGCCCAGGGGCCTCCCAGCGCCACCATCGCACCGGATCGCGCGGGCCCCGCACCTTCAGGAGCCATCGGCATGCCCAGCACCCCGGGAACCACTGAAACGCCACCCCGCAAGGAGGGCACCCCGCTCTCCCGCGCCATGCGACCCGTCAACCACGTGGTGGAACGGTTCATCCCGTCCGCCCTGGTCTTCTCGATCGTCCTGACCTTCATCGTCGCGATCCTGGCGCTGATCCTGACCGGCACCGGCCCCGGCGACCTCGTGGTCTACTGGGGCGACGGCCTGGCCGGACTGCTCGACTTCATCACCCAGATGGCGCTGATCCTGCTGCTCGGGCACATCCTGGCCAACACCGGACCGGTCCGCCGCGCGCTGGCCTTCCTGGGCTCGGTCCCCCGCACGGAACTCGCGGCCTACGTGTTCGTCTTCGTCGTGGCCGCCGTGGCCAGCCTCATCACCTGGGGGCTGGGCCTGGTGGTCGGCGGCCTACTGGCCCGGGAGGTCGCCTACCAGGGGCGCGAGCGTGGCCTGAAGCTGCACTTCCCCATGCTGGTGGCCGCCGGGTTCGCCGGATTCGTGGTCTGGCACATGGGCTACTCGGCCTCCGGTCCCCTGACCGCCGCCACCGAGGGGTCCTTCCTCATGGAATCCCTGGGCGGGCAGCCGGTGCCGATCAGCGAGACCGTGTTCTCCTCCTGGAACATGATCGCCGCCGTGGTGACGATCCTCGTGGTGGCCCTGGCCCTGTTCCTGGTCGCCCCGCGCCGCGGTGACCGGGTCGTGGAGCTGACCCAGGACGCCCGCGAGCAGTCCCGCGACGGCCAGGAGGAGGTCGTGACCCCGGCCGACCGCGTGGACGCCAGCCGGCTGCCGACCCTGCTGCTGGGCCTGATGCTGGTGGCCTACCTGGTGCTGCACTTCGCCCAGGGCGGCACACTGACCCTGGACACCGTGAACTGGTCCTTCCTCGCCCTGATCCTGCTGCTGGTGCGCAATCCCTTCGAGCTGATCCACCTGACCAAGAACGCCGCCTCCAACGTGGGCGAGATCCTGCTGCAGTTCCCGCTCTACGCGGGCATCCTGGGCATGATGACGGAATCTGGTCTGATCGAAGTGTTCTCGGACGCCGTCGTGTCCATCTCCAACCCGGTGACCTTCGGCCTGCTCGCCTTCCTGGCCGCCGGCCTGGTGAACTTCTTCGTTCCCTCCGGTGGGGGCCAGTTCGCGGTGCAGGGCCCCATCATGCTCGGCGCCGGCGCCGATCTCGGTGTGGACCCCGCGATCACCATCATGGCCGTGTCCTACGGCGACCAGTGGACAAACATGATCCAGCCGTTCTGGGCCATCCCCCTGCTGGCGATCGCCGGGCTGAAGATGCGGGACATCCTCGGCTACACCACCGTGGTGCTCATCGCCTCCGGGCTCGTGTTCGCCGGGACCCTGCTGATCGTCTCCCTGTAGACCATCAGCAGCCTCAGCGGCCTCCGCTCGCGGGGCCACGCGGGGCCGCGGAGCAGCGTCGTCACCCCGCGCCGAGCCGTCCGCCGGACTCCTGAAGGTAGCAGACCCCGCAGAGGGACTCGTAGGTGACCTCCACGCCGTCGATCGCCACCTGATCGCCCTCGAAGACGAAGCGTTCGCGCCGGGACTCACGCGCACCGGTGGCCGGGCCGGCGTCGGGCCCCGCCACCGTGTCCACCACCTTGCGGGTGTTGAAGATGGCCTTGCGCCCGCACCGGCAGATGGTCTTGAGCTCCTCGAGGGAGTGCGCCACCTCCATGAGCCGGGCCGAACCGGGGAAGGAGGCCGTGCGGAAGTCCGTGCGGATGCCGTAGGCCATCACGGGCACGCCCTCGAGCACGGCGATCCGCAGCAGGTCGTCCACCTGGGCGGGCTCGAGGAACTGGGCCTCGTCCACGAGGAGGCACGCGACGGGCTTAACCTCGGCGTCTACGTGGGTGAGCAGGGCGGTAGGGTCATCCCCCCGGGCCTCCTGGCTGAACAGCGCCATCAGGTCGGCTCCGGGCGGGATCAGGAAGTCGGCCTCCCGGGTGACACCCAGCCGGGAGACGATCTGGTCCTCACCCTTCGAGTCCACCTGCGGCTTCGCCAGCAGCACCCGCTGCCCGCGCTCCTCGTAGTTGAACGCGGCCTGGAGGAGTCCGGTCGACTTGCCGGAGTTCATCGCCCCGTAGCGGAAGTAGAGCTTGGCCACGATCGAGAAGTCTAGTGCCGGTTCGGTGCCTTACGTGATCGCGTTCGGGTGCTTCGCCAGCGGGGTCACCGTGATGTCCATGTAGGGGTACATGGGGAAGCCGCTGAGGATGGTGTGCAGTTCGTCGTTGTCCGCCACGTCGTAGACGGAGTAATTGGCGTATTCGCCGACCACGCGCCAGATGTCCCGCATCCTGCCCTGGCGCTGCAGAGTGCCGGAGTACTCCTTCTCCTTGACCTGGAAGTCGGCCTTGGCCTCCTCGGTCATCGACTCGGGGAAGGTCACGTCCATCCGTGCCAGAAACAGCATCGTCACTCCTTCGTACGGCGCATCATGCGGTGGTTGCGCTGGGGCTGAGATCGCCGGGCGTTCGGCCGTTGTCACTATAGACGGCCCGCCGGACACGTCCGGCGGCACCACCCTCGGGTACGACGCCGGGCCGTTCAGTCCAGGACGATGCCGTCCGGACGCTCGGGCTCGGGGTGCAGCGCGGCGAGCACCTCCAGGGCGGCCTCGGTGGCCCGGTTCGACTTCTTCCGGTGGAGCAGTGTGGCCGTCAGGTACCGGGCTGGTCCGGCCAAGGGCCGCAGCACCAGTCCGGGGGTCTCCACATGGTCCACGGAGGAGATCGTGAGGGTGACCCCGACGCCGGCGGCCACCAATCCCAGGATCGTGTAGGAATCGGGGGCCTCCTGAACCAGACGCGGGGTGAAACCGGCGCGGTTGGCCAGGCGCAAGCCCATGTCCCGAACACTGGAACCCTGCTGTGCCGGGAACATGACCCACGGCTCGGAGGCCAGCTCGCGGATGTCGATCTGCTCCTGTTCGGCCAGCCGATGATCCGAGGACACCCCCACCAGCACCCGCTCATACTCGAAGACCCGGTCCTCGAGGCCGGAGTAGGTCAGGGGCCGTCGCCCGAAGGCAATGTCCAGGTCTCCTGCTGCCACCAACGAGGGTGCGGCACCGGCGTAGACCATGGAGCGCAGGCGGAGGTCCACTCCGGGTGCGTCACGCCGGACGGCCCGGGCGATTCCTGGCAGCCACGGCCGTGAGGAGGCCCCCGCATACCCCAGCGTCACCGATCCGAGCAGGGGGACACCCTCTTGGTGGACGGCGCGGGTCATCAACCGGGCCGACTCCACCACCTGCCGGGCATGCGGCAGAGCAGCCTCCCCGGCGGCGGTGAGGGTGACGGCCCGGGTGGTCCGACCCACCACCGGCTCGCCCAGCTCCCTCTCCAGCTTTTGAATCCACTGGCTGATGAGAGGCTGAGCCACCCCGAGCCGCTCGGCCGCGCGGGTGAAATGCAGCTCCTCGGCCAGCATCACGAACGCCTGGAGCATCTTGACGTCCATGCAGTCACCTCCTCGCTGTCCTGGTCAGGCTCACTCATTATGTTCCTGCATCAAACCATCCCGAATCCATCTTGGACAGAAGTGAGAGTCGCGGGGACCATAGACACCTGTGGGTGACATCACGGGTCACCGTGGGGCAATTCACGGCCGCCGGCCAACGACCACCCGCCTCGCACCGTTCATCGAAAGGGACGCACATGGACGAGCCGCAGTCCCCGCGCTGGCGTCACCGGCCCGAACCCTCCACGTGGGGTTATTTCGGGCCGGATGACGCCCTGGGCCGCATCAACCTGCTCACGCCCGCCAAGGTCGCCGAAGGCCTGGCCGAGGTCCACGAGGGACGGGCCTTCACCCTCGGGCTGCCTTTGACCCTCCCCGGTGGCCACGCCCTGAACGCCAACCGCCTGCCGCCCGTGGTGCGTCCGACCCTGCGCCAGGGACGTTCCGGCGCAAACTGCGTCATGGAGCCCCTCTCGCCCGGCTCCTCGGACGTGCTCAGTGATGACCTCGTGGTCCTGCACAACCAGTACTCCACCCAGTGGGACGCCTTCGCCCACGTGGGCTCGATGTTCGATGCCGACGGCGATGGCGTTCCGGAGCCGGTCTACTACAACGGCTTCCGCGCCGGGATCGAGGTCCGAGGAACCACGGACCCGGCAGACTGTGGGATCCCGGGACCCCACCAGCCCACGACGGCGGATCTCGGGCCCGTCGGCATCGGCACCGTGGCCTCACACCCGGTCCAGGGCCGCGCCGTGCTGATCGACCTCGCCCATCACTTCGGCACGGACCACCAGGTCATCGGCTTCGAGCAGATCCGCACCATCCTGGACGCCGATGGCATCGAGATCCGTGCCGGGGACATCGTCACCTTCCACACCGGTTTCGCCGCCCGGGTGCTCGAGATGGCCGGTGATCCCGATCCGGACGTGCTGCACCACTACGGCGCCGTCCTCGATGGCCGCGACCCGGCGCTGCTGGAGTGGATCACCACCACCGGCATCGCCGCCATCGCCGCGGACAACTATGCCGTCGAGCTCTACCCGGCCACCCCCGCGCCGGCACCGGCCTCCATCCTGCCCCTGCATGAGCATTGCCTGTTCAAGCTGGGCGTCCCGCTCGGGGAGCTCTGGTACCTCACCGACCTCGCCGCCGCCCTGCGGGCCTGCAGCCGCACGGCCTTCCTGCTCACGGCACCACCCCTGAACCTGCCGGGCGCCTCCGGCTCTCCGCTCAACCCGATCGCCACCATTTGAGGTCCGCATGAACGAGAACACCACCGCTGGCCACGCCGGCACCGCCAGCAGCTCCCGCCCCGCCTCCGCCATGGGTGCCCTGGATCCCGAGGGCCGCGTCAGCCGTGAACGCGTCCTGGTGACCGGCGGCGCCCACGGCATCGGTGCCGCCATCGCCGAACGCTGCCGCCAGGACGGCTACGAGCCGGTCATCCTCGATCGAGAGGGCGAGGACGCCATCCATGGTGACCTGTCCGATCCGGACTCCACGGCCCAGGCACTTGAGCGGGCGCTGGCCGACGGGCCGATCACGCGCCTGGTGAACAATGTCGGGGCCGTGTTCCCCAATGCCGTCACGGACCAGACCCTGGACCAGTTCGACGCGGCCGTGGCCCTGAACCTGCGCAGCGCCCTGCAGTGCATCCAGGCCCTGCTGCCCGGGATGCGGGAGGCCGGGTTCGGCCGGATCGTGAACATGTCCTCCCGCGCCGCCCTGGGCAAGGAGCTGCGCGCCGCCTACGCCGCCACCAAGGCCGGCCTGCTGGGCCTGACTCGCGTCGTGGCCCTGGAGGAGGGTCGCCATGGCGTCACCGCCAACGCAATCGGTCCCGGCCCCATCGCGACGGACCTGTTCACCCGGGCCAACCCGGCCGAGTCCCCGAAGACCAGGGCCATCATCGAGTCGGTGCCCGTGCGCCGCATGGGCACCGCCGAGGACGTGGCCCACGCCGCGTCCTACCTGCTGGACACCCGCAGCGGCTTCGTCACCGGTCAGACCCTCTACGTCTGCGGCGGCCTGACCGTGGGACGTGCCGATGTCTGAGCTGAGCGGACAGCCAGAGAAGATCGCCGTCGTCGGCGGCGGGTCCATCGGCGTCGCCTTCGCCCTGGTCTTCGCCCGCGCCGGGCATCCGGTCACCGTGTGTGATCCCGAGGCCGGCCGCCGGGAGGCCGTGCCCGCGGAACTGGCCGCGAAGCTCACCGCCCTGGCCGAGGCCGGCCTGTTGACCGAGCCGGTCGACTCCATCGCCTCCCGCGTCACCGTCGAGTCTGAGATGCCCGCCGCCGTCGCCGGGGCTGCCCTCGTCCAGGAATGCGCGCCCGAACGGCTCGAGGTCAAGCGCTCGATCTTCGCCGAACTCGGCGCCGCCACCGGCCCGGAGTCCGTCCTGGCCAGCTCCTCCTCGGCGATCCCTGCGTCACAGACCTCAGAAGGCCTCCCTTCCGCGGACCGGACCCTCGTGGCCCACCCCGGCAATCCGCCGTTCCTGCTGCCCGTCATCGAGCTGGTGCCGTCCCCGCTCACCCGGCCGGCCGTCGTCGCCACCGCCCACCGGCTGTACGCCGGAGCCGGGATGTCCCCCGTGACCGTGGCCCAGGAGGTGGAGGGCTTCCTTTTCAACCGCCTGCAGGGAGCCGTGCTGCGCGAGGCCTACGCGCTGGTGCGGGACGGGATCGCCACCGTCGAGGACATCGACACGGTCATGCGGGACGGCCTCGGCCGCCGCTGGTGCTTCATGGGGCCTTTCGAGACCTCGGACCTCAACACCCGCGGCGGCGTCGCCTCCCACGCGGAGAAGATGGGCCCGGCCTATGCACGCATGGGCGCCGAACGCGGCCAGCACGATCCCTGGACCCCCGAGCTCGTGGCCGAGGTGGAACGCCAGCGCCGTGCCCTGCTCCCCCTGGAGCGCTGGGAGGACCGGGTGGCGTGGCGCGACGAGCGGCTCATCGACCTGCTGCAAACCCTTGACCATTCCGCACTTTCCGCACCGAATATCCCCCCATCGTCTCCGAAAGAGTGACCATGACCGCAACCACTGAACGTCCGCAACGGCCCCAGAAGGGCAACGTCCTGGACCGGACCGCCGGGTTCTTCACCAACCTGATGGACAAGTACCTGCCGGACCCGCTGGTCATCGCGATCATGCTGACCGGACTCACCATGGTCTTGGCCATCCTGGCCCAGGGCTCCTCCCCCCTGGAGGTCGTCGAGTACTGGGGTGGCGGGTTCTGGGACCTGCTGGCCTTCACCATGCAGATGACCGTGGTGCTGCTGGCCGGCTACATCCTGGCCAAGACCCCGCTGGTCGATCGCCTGCTGGACGCCCTGACCATCCGGATCTCCTCCCCGCGCACGGCCATCATCGTCGCCACGCTCGTCGGCGGCGTCGGCAGCTGGCTGAACTGGGGCTTCGGCCTCGTCATGGGCGGCATCATCGCCCAGAAGCTGGCGATGAACGTGAAGGGCCTGCACTACCCGCTGGCGATCGCCGCCGGCTACTCCGGCTTCGCCGTCTACGGCATCGGCCTGTCCGGTTCCGTGCCGCTGCTGATCGCCACGGAAGGCCACTTCCTGCAGGAGCAGGTCGGCATCATCCCGCTGGCGGACACGATCTTCTCGCCCTACCTGCTGCTGACCAACCTCGCAGTGCTCCTGTTCCTGCCGCTGTTCAACATGGCACTCCACCCGAAGGATCCGGCCAAGATCAAGGAGATGGACCGCACCTCCCGCGCCGTCGACGCTCCCATCAAGGAACTCGACCAGCGCACCACTCTCGCGGCGAAGTTGAACAACAGCCCGATCATCGGCATCGGCATCGGTCTGATCGCCCTCGTCTACGCGTTCAACTACTTCTTCCAGGGCGGCACCCTGAACCTGGATGCGGTGAACTTCATGTTCCTGTTCCTCGGCATCATTCTGTTCGCCCGCCCCTCCGCCTTCCTGGCGGCCGTGAACGACGGCGTCAAGATCGTCTCCGGCATCATCATCCAGTACCCGTTCTATGCCGGCATCATGGGCATCCTGGTGGGCTCCGGCCTCGTGGTGTCCTTCGCCGACTGGTTCGGGACCTTCTCCACCGCCGAGACCCTGCCGTTCTGGTCCTTCATCTCCGGCGGCATCATCAACCTGCTCGCCCCCTCCGGCGGTGGCCAGTGGGCCGTTCAGGGCCCGGTGATGATGGAGGCCGCCCAGGCGATGGGCGCCAACAACGCCGCCACCGCGGTCGCTGTGCAGATCGGCGACCAGTGGACCAACATGGTCCAGCCGTTCTGGATCCTGCCGGTCCTGGCCATCTCCGGGCTCAAGCTGCGGGACGTGATGGGGTACATGGTGCTGATCCTGGTGTTCCTGGGCGTCATCTTCGGTGCCGCCGTGCTGCTCTGGGGCTTCCTGGCCGTCTGACCGGCAGAACCGGACGAAAGGACTCGACTCACCATGCCATTCCTGATCGAAACCTACGATGCCCCCGAACGGGCCCACGTCCGCCAGGACCGCTACGCCGAACACCTGGAGTTCCTGTCAGAGAATGCGGAACTGCTCCTGGCCTGCGGCGCCAAGCTCTCGGACGACGGCGCTCAGGCCGACGGCGGCGTCTACCTGGTGGACCTCGAGACCCGGGAGGACGCAGAGGCCTTCATCGCCCGCGACCCGTTCTCGCAGGGCAACCTGTTCCGTGAGGTCGTGGTGCGCCGCTGGCGCAAGGCCTATCTGGACGGGCAGAGCTTCCTCCCCCGCCCGTCCTAGTCCCCACGAGGGGACGCCCAGAGACAGTTTTGCGGGCAGAAGTTGGCGGTACGCGTCGTACCACCAACTTCTGCCCGCAAAGCGTCTCCCGGGACGTCAGGAACCGGGCAGCACGAACCCGGGTCGCTGCACGGCGACCCGGGTTTGTGCCTCTCCGGGAATGCCGTCGGCATCGAGTGGGAGCCCGACGACGGCGTCGCCCCGTTCCAGCGCGACCAGCAGCGTGGGTGCCCCGCCGGGATGGCCGAGCGCGATGTGGCGGGGCCAGTTCCCGCCGCACGCCACTTCGGCGACGAGTTCGGGGGTGCCAGCACGGCGGATCACACCGATGGTGTCGCGCCCGCGGTTGGCCACGTAGATGAGCGCACCGTCCGGGGAGAGCACCAGGTGCGAGGGCAGGTTGTCCTGGGCGGATCCCGGGTCCAGGTCCTGGGCGTGGGTGGGCACGATGGCGACCTCACGGAATCCCTCGGCCGTGGCGTCCAGGTCCAGCACGTGCAGCCGTGAGTCCAGTTCGCCGACCACGGCCAGGTGCCGCCCCTCGATCCCGGCCTCCGGCAACGGGGGCAGCAGTGCGAGATGACGGGGACCGGTTCCGGCCGGCAGGAGATGGGTCCAGGACGGTGTGCAGTCACTCTCGACCACGTCCGGAGTGTTACCGGGGCCAGCCCCCGCCCCGTTCCGGACGATGTCCTGGAGGGAGTACTCGAGAATGCGGTCGGCGCCCAGGTCCGTGACGAGCAGGCGGTCGTCGTCCAGGAAGAGCACGAAGTGCAGGTGCGGGGCCTCCTGGCGGGAGGCCAACGGCCCGGACCCGTCCGGCGCCTGGACCGCCACGGGCTGGCCCACCAGGCCGTCCTCGAGGACGGGGGCCACCGTCAGGGTGCCCGAATCGTAGGAGGCCGCGGCCAGCCAGGTGCCGGCGGGGTTGAGGTCCGCGTGGCAGGTGTTCGCGCCACCGGTGGGCACACGCTGGGTGGTCACCCACCCGACGTCGTTGCCGGAACCGGCGGCGCCTAGGGCGTTCACCTCCGCAGTTGCCTCCGCGCGCGCAGCGGACGGGGACAGGACGGCGATCTCCCCCTCGGGCAGGTGCAGTGCGGCATACAGCCTGCCCGCAGACGGCGTTCCCGGGCGGCCGCGGACCAGCCAGGACGGAGCGTCCGGACCAGCGCCGGCCACCGCGTCCGGGGCGTCCGGCCAGCCGGCGGTGTGCACGAGTCCGCCGGCGTTGGCGAGCACGGGAGTATCTGCGCCCGGGGTGTTGAAGGTGCCCACGAGAACGGCGTCAGCCCCTGCGGGGCCGTTGCTGCCGCCGGCACCGACGGCGGGAGTCGACATCATGGCTCAGCCCCGGGAGATCTGCTCTGAGGCCGTGGGATCGGCGTCCACCAGGAAGGCCTCGATGCGGTGGACCTCTTCGCCCTCCCCGATGGCGGCCGCGGCCTGCCCGAGCAGGTAGAGCGAGCGGAGGAAACCGCGGTTCGGCTCGTGGGCGTAGGGCACCGGACCGGCACCCCGCCAGCCCGCGCCCCGCAGCGAATCCAGGCCACGGTGGTAGCCCACCCTCGCGAACGCATAGGCGTCGATGGTGCGCCCCTCGGCCCAGGCGTCCTCGGCCATCAGGGCCCAGGCGAGGGAGGACTTGGGGAACCGGGTGGCGATGTCCTCCGGCAGGTCGCCCGCCTCGATCCGCGCCAGGACCTCCGGTTCCTCCGGAAGCTGCGTGGGGGCGGGCTGCATGAGGTTCTTGCCGACGATCGACGCGTCAGAGGACATGGTGCTCCTTGGTTCGGCTGGCTCCGGGGGCGGGCGGCACCGGCACTGGCGCGGCGGCCCGCACCGGAGGAGGACGGGACACCTCCGACCCTACCCGTGGAACCCAGCCGGGGCCGTGGGTCGGGTCACCGCGACCAGCGCCGATTCCGGCGAGGCCCATTGGCTAGGATGCCACCATGCGCACCCCTCACCGCCGTCTCCCCTGGTCAGTCGCGGGCCTCGGCCTCGCCGTGGCACTGACCACCTCCGGTTGCGGCGGGCCAACCGAATCCTCCGGCACCGACGGGCCCGGGGCCGCCGAAGAACAGCAGGCGGGCCCGTTGCGCATCAGCGCCATCCCGGACATGGACCCCTCCGACCTCGCCGAGCGTGAGGAGGCCATGGCCGCCTATCTCGCCGAGGAGCTGGGCGTGGAGGTGGAGTACGTCCCCGTCAATGACTACGCCGCCTCCGTCAGCCTCTTCGGCACCGGGGACCTCGACCTGGTCTTCTACGGGGGCCTGACCGGCGTCCAGGCACGGTTGCGCACCGAGGGGGCAGAAGTGCTGGCCCAGCGGGACATCGACGAGCGCTTCCGCAGCGTCTTCATCGCCCATCGCGACGCCGGCCTCGCACCGGTCGAGGACGTGGCCGGCTTGGCGGAGCTGGCGGACACGCGGTTCACCTTCGGCAGCGAGTCCTCCACGTCCGGGCGCCTCATGCCGTCCTACTTCCTGGACCAGGCCGGCGTGGACCCGGCAGCCGATCTCGACAGCGAACCCGGATTCTCCGGCTCCCACGACCTGACGATCGACCTGGTGGAGTCCGGCAGCTACGAGGCCGGCGCCCTCAACGAACAGGTGTGGCGCTCCCGGATCGAGGCCGGAACGGTGGACACCGAGGCCGTCCAGGAGATCTTCACCACCCCGGAATACGCCGACTACCACTGGATCGGCTCCCCGGGCGTGGACGATCGACTCGGAGACGGCTTCACCGAGGACCTGCGGCAGGCCCTCATGGACCTCGACGGCTCCGACCCGGAAGAGGTGGCACTTCTCGAGGCCTACGGCGCGGAGGCGATCATCCCGGCGGACACGTCTGACCATGACCGGATCGAGGAGATCGGCCGCACGCTCGGTTTGATCCGATGACGCATGCCTGACCCGAGCACGGAACCCGCCGCCGCCGTGACTCTGCAGAACCTCACCGTGTCCTACGGGGGCCGTTCTGCCCTGGACAAGATCACCCTCCGGATCCAGCCCGGCGAACGGGTGGCCCTGGTGGGGCCCAGCGGAGCGGGAAAGTCCACCCTGCTGGGACTGTGCAATGGCACCGTCACCCCCACCTCCGGTCAGGTCCAGGTCCTGGGCACGGACCCCGGCCGGGCCTCCGCCCGTGGGTTGAGGGCGTTGCGGAGCAGGATCGGCTCCGTGCACCAGCAGCTCAACCTCGTGGGACCGCTGCGGGTGGTGCACAACGTCAACGCCGGCCGCCTGGGCAGCTGGGGCCGGTGGCGGGCCCTGCGCTCCCTGGTCCGCCCACTGCAGGTGGACCAGGCCCGCGAGGCCCTGGACCGGGTCGGCATCGCCGGCCACCTGCACGAGCGCACCGACCGGCTCTCCGGCGGCCAGCAGCAACGGGTGGCGCTGGCCCGGGTTCTGGTGCAGGACCCGGACCTCGTCCTCGCCGACGAACCGGTCTCCAGCCTGGACCCGGCCCGCGCCGACGAGGTGATGGGACTGCTCTGCGGGGTGCTCAGCCGCGACCGGCCGCACCGGACCCTGCTGGTGAGCCTGCACGACTTCGACCTCGCCGTGCGGCACTGCGACCGGGTGGTGGGATTGCGCCAGGGCCGCGTGGTCCTCGATCTCCCGGCAGCCGAGGTGGATGCGCAAGCCCGGGAGAGCCTCTACGCACTGGAACCCGACCGGTGAGCCCCAGCGGACTGACGGCCTTGATCCGGCTGGAGGCCCCCGGTCGGCGCCCCGGCCGTCAGTCCGGTCGGCATCCCGGCGGGCGACCCGGCCAGCGCTCCCATCGGCCTGCCCGGTGGCGACGGCGCGGCGGAGGGCGGAGGTGGGCCGCCGCCTGGGTGCTCGTCCTGATCTGGTCTGTGGGCAGTTGGTTGGCCGAGGACGGCCCCCTGGTCAACACCCGGGGCTGGCCGATGTTCGCCGAGTTCTTCGCCGCGGCGCTCGCCCCGGACCTCTCGGCGGACTTCCTGGTCCGGATCGGCGAGGCGACCCTGACCACCCTCTCCTTCGCGATCCTGGGGACGCTGCTGGCCGTGGCCGGGGGCCTGGTGGCTGGCGTCCTCATCTCGGAGACCTGGTGGGCGGCCGGCTCGCCTTCCCGCGGCCGGTCACGGGCCCGAGGCGCAACCCGCCGAGCCGGATGGCTGGTCACCCGGCTCGGCCTGGCACTGCCGCGGGGCATCCACGAGGCCGTCTGGGCCTTGCTGCTGCTCAGCGTGCTGGGCCGGGATCCGCTGGTGGGAGTACTGGCGATCGCGATACCGTTCGGGGCCATCACGGCCAAGGTCTACGCCGAGATCATCGACGAGTCCGACCGCGGCCCCTTCGAGGCGCTGCGGGCATCCGGTGCCCGGCGCGGGACCGCGCTGCTCTATGCCGTGGCGCCGGTCGTCCTGCCGGACCTGGCCTCCTATGCCTTCTACCGGTTCGAGTGCGCCGTCCGGTCCGCCGTGATCCTCGGCATGGTGGGTGCCGGTGGCCTCGGCTTCGAACTGGTCATGAGCTTCTCGGGATCCCGTCACAGCGAGGTCTGGACGCTGATCTTCACCCTGGTCCTGCTCGGAGCCGTGGTGGACCGGTGGGGTGCGGGCCTCCGGCGTGCTGGCGGACGCTGGCGCACCGGCGGGACGGTGCTGGTCACGGCAGTCCTGGCCATCGCCGCGCTCGTGCACCTCGGGCCGGACCTGTCCCGGATGTTCTCCGCACGGACCGCCGGCCTGTTCGCCGGCCTGGTGGATGACCTGCTGCCACCGGCGCTGCCCGACGGCGGGTGGTCCCGGTTGCTCGAGGACGCGCTCGAGACGCTGCAGATGTC